>PMOP01000246.1 GCA_003161495.1 Acidobacteriota bacterium
GATAGGGCCCGTGAAACGGCGTTACCGTCAACTGGGAATCTGGAATTCCCACCTGACGATAAGCGGTGCCTTCACGGGACTTGGCGCCATTTATGCCGAGCGGCGACACTGCTACAAAGCGCGGCGATGAAACGCTTCCGTCGGGAGAGATCACCCTCTGCGGCTATGACACCGATGGGTTACCGATTCGCTTCCGGTTTAAGAGCAGTCCCGCCATACCCAGCAAGCCGCTGCCGAAGAGAAGCAGACTTGATGGTTCAGGAGTAGGGGTCGGTGAGCTAGAGCTAAAATCGAGCGTGAATTTACCGATGTCGGCGAAGGTCGGGTCGATTACAACCATTGGATCGACGGAGGCGGACCAATTCCCCGTGCCCAAGCTTGAACTCCCCGCAGCAATGATCCTGACGTCATACAAGGTATTAGAACTCACGCTGTAATCGATGGATCCTGAAAAGGATGCCGGCTCGGTACCGCAAGCCCCAACATCGCCGCCTGTTGCAGAGCAGCCATAGAGCGCGCCACCAGGAGTAAAGAACTGCGCCTGAGCCTCAGCAGCCGGCCCGCTCGCAGAGGTCGAGCCGCTTCCTGTGAAGATGAGGGGTACCAGTTCACTTGATGAACCGACCACGGAAAAGTAGAAAGTGACATCGCCGAGACCCCCAGTATTCGCCGGGTTCAGCCCACTGGCGGATCCACTTCCGGACGCTGATGCGCCGCCGCCCGCGTAAGAAGCGGTCATCGTGCTACTTTGGCACCCATATATGCCGTTGCACCCGGAACCTGTCACGGTCCCGGCGGTTAAGATCGTGACTCCTCCGTCCGCGGCGACCTCATATACAGCCGCCGGTATGGTCTGGGCGCGTAATGAACCGGGCAGGGTAAAGTACAGGAGGGTCAGCAAACCAATCGAGAAGACAAACTTTGCATTCAACTTCATAAGGCCCCTTTCTTTCCTTAAGGTCCCCGAGTTGATAACTAATTACCAATATTGCGTTTTTAATTCATTCGCAACAATACCCCATTTGGTTTAGTCCTTTTGGGTAGTGAAGGGTGTATGCCCTCAAGTGAGCCGAACGAGAGGGATGCGTTCGCTCCATTATCTTAATGCACGAAGGCTTTCTCCATTTCCATCTGAGGCAGGACACAAATCGTGATAAACGGGGTTCACGGTAACTGGAAATCTGGCCATTCGCACATTCGGAGAAGAGAACTTCAAAGGATTTGGCCCTGGGGAGTGCTTCCGAATAGCCGACCAACCGGGGACTACTCCATTCCTGGACGCATGGGCGTTTACCGAGAGCTATGCTGAACACTTTCCGTTGAAACTCTAGTTGTTCGTGCCTGACGGAACAGGGGCGCATCGTTCGCGAGTGGGTTGACACGGAGACTACACACACCGCTGAGAGCATCGAGGTTCGTGTCTCTGCGTCAGCCGCCTAGAAATGCCAGTCCCAATAGCTCTGGGAGTGCGGTACAGACGAGATAACGCGCTATGCGCGTTATCTCGTCTCTCGTTTAAACCGGATCGCGATCTAGCGGTGCCCCCCGCCACGCGGACCACCCCGATATCCGGGGAGGGCGTGTTCACCCTTCGGTTCATGGCCAGCCTGGCCTACGTTGCCTCTGCCATCCCGCGCCTCGTTTCCCTGGAAGTGGTTGAAGCGCTCCGCCCCGCGCTCCGGCACCGGTCCAGCGTACCCGTGATGAGGATCATAACGGTTGTCGACATGGCCGAAAAAGCCGCGACGGCCGTGAAACCAGGGGCCAGCTCCAAGAAACACACCGCCAACGAACCAGTCGGGCCCATAGTAGCCGTACGGAGCACAGTCATATGGGGCATAGTCAAAGTACCCGTAAGGACACACCGGAGCCGGTCCGATGTTTATGCCCACGGAAACCTGGGCTTGCGACACAGGTGTACAGCATAAAAGGGCAGTTGCGAGAGCTGCGAAAGCAAGCGCAATGACTTTGAACACGATTTCTCCTTTTCGTTCAGAGGTTCAACCTCGACAACTGAGTGCCAGCATAATATCAAAGGATAAGTACTGGCAAGACGGCTTGCAGGAACGAATCTAGCACTTGGCATCGATTCCGGGCGGATGACGGGGCGACCGAAAGTAACTACCCCATTGGGACCGGATAGGTCCCGAGAAAACGGTGCTCTCGGAAACAGAAAGACCCGCCCCACCGACAGTCCTGTGGGCGGATTTTTCAGGAGATGGGATTATAATGTGGCCACTCTCGGAACTTCGGTAGAGGAAAAATCAGGAGGTTTGCATGACTGGAAAATGGTTGCAATCCACGATGGCACGGCGAATGTTTCTTTCCCGGATCGGCGTGGGAGCCGGTGTCGTGGGCGCTGGCGTCATCGGTTCGCCTGCTGCGGACGCGCAAGGCACAACAGATGCGCCGTGGCGGCCGGCTCGGCATGCGCAGGATGATTGGTACGACAAGATTCCTGGCGTGCATCGGTTTCTGCTGGACACCTCGACAGCGGAGAGCATGGGCTGGTCGCTGCAATTTGCTACCAACTATTTTACGGCGAATCAGGAGGCGTACGGACTGAAGGAGAGCGACCTGGCCGTGATTATCGTGGCGCGCCACAAGTCCACGTCGTTTGCGTACAACGATGCAATTTGGGCGAAATATGGCAAGCAACTCTCGGAGCAATCCGAATACACCGATCCGAAAACCAAAGAGGCGCCCAAAATTAATGTGTACGGCCCGGCGGGCGAGACGGCGCAGGCGGGGAGAATGGATGCGCTGATCAAGAAGGGCGTGCAGTTTGCTGTGTGCTCCATGTCCACTCGCGGCATCTCGGGAAGAATAGCCAAGGCCAATGGTCTTGAAACCGACAGCGTGTTCAAGGAAATCACGGCGAATCTTATAGGCAACGCGCACATGGTTCCGGCGGGAGTTCTGGCGGTGAATCGCGCGCAGGAGCATGGATACTCTTTCATTTATGCAACATAAGTACTGAGAAAACGAATTCGTCCGCGCCCGCCAAATTCGCGGCGCGGATGCAGGCGGCGTTTGGGGAGCAGACTTTCCGGGACTTGTTCCGTATTTGGGTGTACAGTGCGCGGGGTGGCGCCGCACCGCCAGCCATTTCAAAATAAAACAATTCGGAGGAGACGCGAATGAAGAAGATTCGGCCCATCCTGGCCGCCATGATTCTGATGATTGCAGCGTCATTCATGATGCTTGCGCAGCAACCTGCGCCGCAGCAAGCGCCACCGCAACCCATGAGCTTTTTTATCACCAGCGCAGGATCGGGCAAGGGAGCGAATCTTGGCGGCCTGAGCGGCGCCGACCGAATTTGCCAAACGCTCGCGGCAGCGGCAGGCGGCGGAAATAAAACCTGGCACGCCTACCTCAGCGTCAGCGCCGCGAATGGCCAACCCGCTGTCAACGCCCGCGATCGTATCGGCAATGGTCCGTGGTACAACGCCAAGGGCGAAAAAATCGCTAACGGCCTCGCCGATTTGCACGGAGACACCGCCGAAATTGCGCGACTCGGAAACAATCTTGTGAAATTGTCCGCGCTGACCGAAAAGGGCGCGATGGTCAACGGCCGCGGCGACACTCCGAACACGCATGACATGCTGACCGGTTCGCAGACGGACGGCAGGGCGTATACGGATGGCGCCGACCACACCTGCAACAACTGGACGAGCGACACGACAGGCACCGCGCAGCTCGGCCATTCCGACCGCAACGGCGCAGGAAACACTTCGTGGAATTCGGCGCACCCAAGCAGGGGCTGCAGCCAGGATAATCTGGTGAGCACGGGCGGCGCGGGATTGTTCTATTGTTTTGCCATTAACTAAATCGCAGCACCCACACATTCAATGAGGGAAGCGCGCGATGTTTTGTGGCGCCGGCGTCCCGCCGGTGTTTTGAGTAGTGGAAGGGCGATAAAAAACCGCCGGCGAGACGCCGGCGCCACTTGAGACTTGTGATTTAGTCTGACTCGCTGGGTTGTCAGATCACGGTAATGC
>PMOP01000325.1 GCA_003161495.1 Acidobacteriota bacterium
GAGTTCCCCGCGGAATTAATGAAGGAAGAGCAGCCCCAGGGCAGCTTTCACATCCAGGAAGAGCGCCGCCTGTTTTACGTGGCCGTGACGCGGGCGCGCCAACGCCTCACGCTCAACACGGTTGTCAATAAGCGGTCAAAGCCGTCGCCGTTCCTGGACGACATCCTCATGGACGCGCAAATCAAGCGCCGCGATATCGAGCAGCTTGCTCCTGCTCCCGCGAATGTGACTGCCGCAGCATCTGTCGAGACCGCGCCAGTTCTGTTTGAGTTGCCGGAGCGGCGCGCGCGCATCGGCTCACGAATCGGCGAGTGGGCCGCGTCCTATCGACCGCCGGTGCCGGAACCGCTGCTGATCAGTCCCTCTGCAATCGGCACGCTTGAATCGTGTCCTCAAAAATATCTTTTCGATTGCGCGTGGAGACTTCGCGGTGGGCCCGCCGCGGCCATGAGCTTTGGCAGCGTGATGCACAACACGATTAAATATTTCATCGGCGAACTGATCAAGGGCCACACTCTCCCGTTTGAGGAAGTGGAACGAAAATTTGAGCTGGAGTGGACCTCGGCTGGGTTCGAGGACGATTACCAGGAGCAGGAGTACAAAAAAGACGGATTGCTGCAATTGCGCGTGTTTTATGCCGGCACGCTGGCCTCGCCTCCAACCGTCATCGCGCAGGAAAAAGTTTTCGAGCTGCCGATGGACAACAATGTTGTCCTCACCGGACGAATGGACCAGGTGAACCGCCTCGGCCCCGGGGAAGAAGAAATCGTGGATTACAAAACGGGCCGGCCGCGCAACGAAGAGAAAGCCAAAAAGGATGTGCAGCTGAGCGTCTATGCGCTCGCGGCCCGCGAAGTGTTTGACTGGAATCCCGCCCGGCTCACGCTGCATTTTCTGCAAACGAATCAGCCCGTGAGCGCCACGCGCGACGACAAGCAGCTGAAAAAAGTGCGCGAAGTCATTCAGGAAGCCGCCGCCGATATTCGCGCGGGCGACTTGCCCGCGAAGCCCGGCTTTGCTTGCAGATTCTGCGATTATGAGTCCATCTGTCCAGCGCGGGAACAGGGCGCGGCCGCCAGCGCTTCCGGGGAAGAGTAGTCGAGTAGCACAGGCACTCTTGCCTGTGCGGTTTTGTAGGCCGCGCGCGTTGGACTCATAACTGCAATCACGAAACCCGCACAGGCAAGAGTGCCTGTGCTACTTAAAGCGATTCCCGCTCGCGCTTCAAATAAAATTTTCTGATGGAATGTCGGGGATAAAAAAAGGGCGGCCACGGATGTGGTCGCCCTTTTGGAAACGTTTTCTGAGACCTTACTCGGTGTGTTGCGTTTCCCTGATGTGGCCGATTCGCGCATTCGCTCCGTGAACCATTCTCCCCTCGGAGCAACGAGCCAACCCATCGCAGACTCGCTATCGTTCTTTTACGAGTGTGCGCCCGGGAAGTCAAGAAGAAATTCCAGAACTGCGAAACGAAAAACCAATGCATTCCAAAAAATTATTTTGTCGATGAACTTCGCTACAAACGAAGTCTGTCCCACACAATAAAAATGCGCCCGTTGTGTTGTGGCGCCGGCGGGACGCCGGCGCCACGAAAAACAACCAACCCTGCTTGTGTGGGAGCGGTAATGCAACGCTAATCCGGATTGGCGCCGGCAAAATGAATGGCTACGGCGTTGCGTTGAGGTAATACCCGTCGCGCGTGAGCAACGACAGGCCAGGCCGCTTCACGCGCACTTCAATCGTGTGATACGCCTTCGAGCGGTCGGCATGCGAGCCGGAATAGCCGATGGTGTACTGATTGCGCGCCTGCTCGGAAACCCGCCCGTACAGCTCTTCGAGATTTTCCCGGCTCACGCCGCCGTAGAAAATATCTCCCCCGGTGGCATGGGCGTACTTCGCCAGAATATTGTTCCCCAGAAACGTGATGCCGCGATTCAGGTTCGCTTCGCCGACGCCCACGGCGTAAACGGAAATATCGGCGGACAACAACGCCTTCAGTGTCTCGTCGTATTTGTGCGTATTATTCTTGGCGTTCTGCCCGTCGGAGATCAGAAAAATAATCTTGCGTCTCTCGCGCGGCCGGTCCCGCAATTGTTCCGCGGCGGCATAAATTGCGTCATCGATGTGTTTGGTATTGGGATGCCCGTTGGCCTCGGTCGGAACTTTCGCGGGCCCCGGCGGCTGCGCCGTATTGACGCGCGGCCCATTCGTCATGGTGTAGGAACCGATCCCGGGAAACGAACTGCTGAGGTCGATTTTTTTGAGCTGCGTCAGAAGCGCGTCGTTGTCCCCGATGAAATCCTCGGAAATTTGTTCGGGAACTTCATCGAACCGCCACAGGGACACTTCGTCGGAAGCGCTAAATGCGCCCGCCAAAGTCTCCAGGGTCTTCTGCACCTTTTCCGCCGTGCCCGTTTTCAAGTCGTCGTCAATCAGAACCGCCACGGACAGCGGAAACGCATCCGCGGAGAACAATGCGATCGGCTGTTCAACTCCATCTTCAAAAACCCGGAAATCATTTTGCTGCAGATCGGTCACCGGCTCGCCCTGGCTGTCTTTTACCGTCACGGGCACGATCACCAAAGTCACCGTCGTCCGGATACGTGCGCGGGGATCCTGCGTTTGCGGCGACGCATCTTGACCGGCGCCCTGGCCGAACGCCTCTTGCGTTCGCAAGGCCGCCAAGGCCATCAAAGCCAGAAAAATCGCCACGCTCGCAACCAGGAATTTTCGTGGACATTTCATAAGCGTGCCGTCACTATTTCCTCGTAAGCTGCCACCGGCCGCGACGCTTCGTTGTCTCAAATGGCATCTTAATGGTCCACCGGGGCATCCAACACCCCATCGCCGCCGGAGGAGATTATACAATGCGGATTCGAGCCATCCTTTGTTATCTATGCGTCGCATCCCTTGCCGGAGGGCTGGCCTTCGCCGCTGCCCCGGGACAAATCCGCGTGCAGGTGAACCTGGTAAACCTTTTCGCCACCGTGCGCGACAAACACAAAGCGATTGTCACCGGCTTAAAACAAGATGACTTTCAGGTCTACGAGGATGGCCAGCTCCAGGAAATTACCAATTTTTCCGCCGAATCCGATCTCCCGATTACCCTGGGGATATTGATCGATACAAGCGGCAGCGAGTACTACATGCTCTCCGGAGAGAAGGAAGCCGGTTCGCGCTTCCTCGCCCGTGTCTTGCGCAAGGGCGACCTGGCCATGATCATGAGCTTTGATACAGATGTCGACCTCCTCGCCGATTTCACCGATGACCGGGCCATGCTGAATCGCGCCATCAACCGCGCGCAGGTTAATGTCCCTGTCGGCGGAATCATCGCGCAAGGGCCGCTTCCCTCGAGCGGCACGGGCGGCACAAATTTTTATGACGCCGTCTATCTCGCCGCCCATGACAAGCTGTCCGATGAGGCGGGAAGAAAAGCCATCGTCGTCCTGACCGACGCGGAAGATACCGGAAGCAAATTGAGGTTGGAGGATGCCATCGAAGCCGCGCAACGCACCGACACGGTAGTCCACATTCTTCTGGTGGCCGCCGATGGCGGCGATCAGACCGTCGCCAAAAGGCTCACCGACGAAACCGGCGGGCGGATGATCGTGGTGCGCAGCGAAAAAAATCTGGAGGCGGCATTCGATCAGATCTCGGAGGAACTGCGCAGCCAGTACACCATCGGCTACTCCCCCACCAACAAGAAGCACGACGGAAGCTACCGCAAAGTCAAAGTGGAAACCAAGGACAAGGAATATTCCGTCCTGACCCGCCGCGGATACTACGCCCCCAATGACTGAGCGGCAAGTAGGACGGGCTTCAGCCTGTCTGGTTTTGAATTTCTTTCATTGCAAGAAGAAAAAGGAAGACAGGCTCAAGCCCGTCCTACCAAAATCTACGGCCTGGTAGGCATTCCCGGCGCGGGAATCGGAATGGAATAATACCCTTTGCGCGCGCGGACGATCACATCTTTGCGATCCGTTTGAATCCGAATCGTATGGTACTTGCCGTCCACGGAGCGCCCCGCGGGACTGTAGGCCAGGGCGTATTGATGCCGCAATTCGTCTCCGATGTCCAGAAACGATTGGCCCAGGTCGTCGATTTGATAGGGGAAGAAAGCGCGTCCACCCGTTTCTCCCGCCAGTTGTTCCATGACTTTATCCCCTTCGCCCTTTTCATACTTGCGATTGATTCGCTTGGCAGGATCTTTTTCGTCTCCGGTCGTAACCCAATCCGTGCTGGTGCTGATTGAGTAGATGATCACGCCCGCGCGCTGCGCCATTTCCACCGATTCGCCGCGTGAGCGATTGCTGCTGTTGTCATCGCCGTCGGAAATCACCACCAGCACGCGCCGCACATCCGAATTCGGGCCGGGAGGCAGCGGAGAATCCTTGAGCAAATGATCGCTGGCCGAGTACACGGCATCGTACAGGGACGTGGCGCCGCCGGCCCGCTGCTTCAAAATCGTGTCGCGAAGATCGCCGGTATCTCCCGTGAAATCCTTGATGATTTGCGCCCCATCGTCGAACGTCATCAAAAAAGCCTGATCTTTTCCGCGACGCAATGCGTTAAACAGGAAATCGATGGCGGCGTCCTGCTCGAATTTCAAGCGTTCCCGAATGCTGTTGGAGGTGTCCAGCACCATGCCGATGCGCAGCGGAAGGTCGGTCGGCTGGCTGAACGAAGTAATTTCCTGCTCCGCGCCGTCGTCGAACACTTTGAAATTTTCCTTATACAAATCGGTGACCAGCTTTTCGTGCTTGGTCACCACGCTGAAAAGCACTTCCACGAGGTTCACGTTGCGAACGATCGCGCCCTGGCGGTCCACCTGCGCGGGAGCCTGCGGCGGCGCTGGTGGTTGCGCCTGCTGCGCCCTCACAGCGGCGACAGCCGCGACGAAACACAGGATGACGATCCAAACAACCGGTTTTTTCATGATTGTCATACGTAGGGCCCAAGCGCAGCTTCCGCCTGCGCGGCGCGCCAACCCAAAGATGCTCCCAACTGCTCGAAGTATACTCGCAAATCCTTTGGCAGCGGAGCGCGAACTTCCACCCAGGCGCCCGTCGACGGATGCGAAAATCCGATGCGCGCCGCGTGCAGAAAATTTCGCTCAAGAAGAGGCAGGTTCCGCGTGCCGGCGCGCAGGCTGCG
>PMOP01000389.1 GCA_003161495.1 Acidobacteriota bacterium
GGAATGATGACGGTGTTTTTGTTCGCGCGCCTGTGGAGGCGTTCGGGCCTGCTCACCGACGTGCAATTTGCGGAGATGCGCTATGCGGGAAAACCGGCCGCGTTTTTGCGCGGGTTTCGCGCCATTTATCTTGGGCTGCTGATGAATTGCCTGATTCTGGGCTGGGTAACCAAGGCGATGACCAGCATTGTGGGATCGGTGCTGGGCAAGAGCGAAGCGGCGAGCCTCGCGATTTGCATTTTCTTTTTAATTCCGTTTACGGGTTTCTATGTTTCGCTTGGCGGCTTGTGGGGCGTTTTGTGGACCGATCTTTTTCAATTCGTTTTGAAAATGGGGATCGTGATCGCGGTCGCGTATTATGGCGTGCGGGGAGCGGGCGGCATGCACGCGATGCTCGCGAAACTTTCGGCGATGCGGGACGTCGCGGGCCCTGGAGCGTCGCGCATCACGGCGATGTTTCCTGATTTTTCGAGGGGACTCACGGGCGAAGCCCTGTGGACGCTGCCGGTGCTCACGTTTCTGGTGCATTTGGGAGTGCAGTGGTGGGCGTTCTGGTATCCGGGATCGGAACCGGGCGGCGGCGGATACATCGCCCAGCGGATTTTCAGCGCGCGCGACGAACGGAACGGATTGCTATCCGTGCTGTGGTTCAACATTGCGCATTACGCGCTGCGGCCGTGGCCTTGGATACTGACGGCGCTGGCCGCCGCGGCCCTGTATCCCGGCTTGCAGCATCCGGAAACGGGGTACATGCTCGTCGCAATCACTTATATGCCGCACGCGCTGCGAGGGATTTTGATCGCGGGGTTCATGGCCGCGTTCATGTCCACGATTGCGACGCAGCTCAACTGGGGGAGTTCCTATCTGGTGGAGGATTTTTACCGGCGATTCATCCGGCGCGATGCGACGGAAAAACATTACGTGAATATTTCGCGGATCGCGACGTTGCTGCTGGTGGCGGCGTCGGCGTATGTTTCGGCGCAACTCGTGACGATCGGGCAGGGATGGGAAGTGGTGCTGGAAGTTGGCGCCGGGACCGGTGGAGTTTATCTGCTGCGCTGGTACTGGTGGCGCATCAATGCGTGGAGCGAAATTTCGGCGATGGCCACGGCGCTGGCGATGACGTTGATCCTGCACCGCTGGGAATTTTTTGGCGGCAGCGCGCCCGTCGTTTTCGCGAAGACCACGTTGGCGACGACGGCTGTAACGACCGTCGTCTGGATTGCGGTTACACTGCTGACGCCCGCGGAACCCGCGGAAGTGTTACTTCGCTTCTACAGGAAAGTGCGGCCGGACGCCGCGGGATGGCGTCGCATCGCCGCGCTCGCTCCCGAGTTGCCTGAAACGCGCGACCTCGGCAAAAATTTATTGGCGTGGGTGCTGGGGTGCGCGATGGTATACGCTGCGTTGTTTGGCATTGGAAGAGTTTGCCTGGGCCAGACGGTCACGGGAATTGCGCTGCTGCTAGTCTCTACAATTTGCGGAGCTTTGCTCTACCGCGATATTTCGCTGCGCGTCGGGGCCGAACCAATGGGAGGCACGGTTGTTTGACAAGTTTAACCAGGGGCGCGACAGCGGAGTAGCCGGCCTTTCCAGTTCCGGGCAGGCGCACGCGGTCACAGCATCTTTTCTGGGATGGACGCTCGACGCGTTTGATTTTTTTGTCGTTGTTTTTCTGATCGACAAACTCGCCGCCGAATTTCATGTAGGGAAAAAAGCGATCATTGCGTCCCTGTTTGTGACGCTTGTGATGCGGCCCGTGGGCGCCCTCATTTTCGGCCTGATGACCGACCGGTATGGACGGCGCATTCCGTTGATGGCCAACGTGGTTTTCTTTTCCGTGGTGGAGCTGGCGTGCGGTTTTTCCCCCAATCTCACATTTTTTCTGGTGATGCGTGCGCTCTACGGCATCGGGATGGGCGGCGAGTGGGGCATCGGGGCTTCGCTGGCGATGGAATCCGTTCCGCCGCGATTGCGCGGAATCCTTTCCGGGATTTTGCAGAGCGGCTATTCGCTTGGATATATTCTTGCGGCAATCGTGGCGCGTTTTGTGCTGCCAACGTGGGGTTGGCGGCCGATGTTCTGGCTGGGCGGACTGCCGGCACTCCTCGCGTTTTACATCAGCGCGCGCGTGCCGGAATCGGAAGCATGGAAACAGCACCGCGCGCCGTCTACGGGCGCGGTACTCAAGATCGTCGCCACGCAGTGGAAAAGTTTTCTGTATCTCGTTTTACTGATGACCTTCATGATGTTTCTTTCGCACGGCACGCAGGACCTGTATCCCGATTTTCTGGGCAGCGTACACAAAATGAGTCCGGCCATGCAGTCGTACATGGCCATTCTTTACAATATCGGGGCCATCGTCGGCGCAATCGTCTTCGGACAATTTTCGGAAAAGCTGGGAAGAAGGGTCACGATGATCGCCGCAATGTCTCTGGCGTTGCTGGTGATTCCGCTGTGGGCGTTCGGCACGTCGCTCGCCGTGCTGGCCATCGGCTCTTTTCTGATGCAGGCCGGCGTGCAGGGCGCGTGGGGAGTAATTCCAGCGCACTTGAGCGAACTTTCCGCGGATGAAACGCGCGGGCTCGTTCCAGGGCTCGCGTACCAGCTTGGAATTCTCATCGCCGCGCCAACCAATTCGGTGGAGTTCATGTTGCGCGAGCATGTGGGCTATCAATGGGCGCTGGCGGGATTTGAAATTGTCACCATCGCGGTGCTCATCGTGACGATCGCGCTAGGAAAAGAACGCAAGGGGAGGAGTTTTTATAGACAGGCAGTCGAAACTGATCCCGCTTGAAATCAACTCAAATCGGGGAGACATTTCCAAGAGTCAAGGCACCTGGTCGGTCCAAGAATTGCCACCTACGTCAAATTCTCTGCACTTGGAGTCGAATCCACTGATTTGCTTTTAGTTGGGCGCATGCAAAGCCAATGCAGCAGAACGTACCACACGACAACCAACAAAAGTGTACGGATTAATTCGGGCACGGCATCCCGTAAAAGGAAGCTTGTCGAGACACCCGGACGTCCTGGCAGCTCACGATATTCACTTCTAGCAATCCAGCTCGAAATTGGAGACGCAAATACATTCCCGAAGTGGACAACGACATCTGCCAGGAGCCAGCCAAGAGCAATTGCCCCCACGAAGCTCTCCACTAGGCAACGTTTTAGCCGCTCAAGCACGATTCCTCATGTTCAGTCTAATCCAGTACGCGTTCAGGGAACGGAAAGGTCCTGTCCCGTAAGCCCATTTTGAAAGAAGCCAAGCTGCCATGAGCTCAATAATTGCGTAGTAAAAATATTCTAACGTCCTGTCCGTCAAGATCCGTTCCCAAAGTCTGAAGCCCCATGGAGAGTACGGAATACCGACGTTCGCGATTGAGGTGAACAAGTACCCCATAGCATTTAAGACCGGGTCTTGTAGAGCCTCTATCATCGCGTTAAGTGACCACACTAATAGCACGGCGACCGCAACGGCTGGCACGCGGGACTCGACGAGGATTTCGCGGATGGTAGGTTTCATGGATTCTTTGACTAAGGACCATTCTTGCAAGGAGGCCGCCAGCGCCCAAACATTATCCTCCTTCAGTTGTCCCAAAATCCAACAAAGTGGCGGACAACGCAAGTAGGAAATTTATCGATCCTGAGCCATTGTGGCCATGTAAAGTCGAGGATAGAAGTTAAGCGTTACCTTCTATTTCCGTTCCTTCAAATCCTTGAAATCGTTGCGCACTTTTTCGAGTTTCTCACGATACGCGTGCGCATCACCGTACGGGAAGCACTGTTAGCGCCCGTTTTTCCATCGGGGATTCACCCGGTAGGCTCCCGATGGGGATTTGCCGCCCCACAACCATTTGCGGCATGATGGCAGCCATGGAGAGCGGGGCGCCCAAGAAAAACTTCGCCGGGCTGCGCGTGCTTTCGCTGGAAAGCAGGCGCGGGGCGGAAATGGCAAAGCTGATTGCCAGTTACGGCGGCGATGCCGTGATTGCGCCATCGATGCGCGAGATTCCTCTCGAATCGAATACCGAAGCGGTGGCGTTTGGCAGAAAACTCCTCGCCGGCGAATTCGACATGGTTATCTTTCTGACAGGGGTTGGGACGCGCGCGCTGGCCCGGGTTGTGGAGACGATCTATCCGCTCGATCAATATTTAGCGGAGCTTCGCAAAGTGGCAGTCGTGGCGCGAGGGCCGAAGCCCATGGCCGTGCTGAGAGAATGGAATGTCCCGATTGCCGTTACCGCACCCGAACCGAATACATGGCGTGAACTTTTGCGCTCGCTGGATGAAAATGCCGCAGCGTTTCCGTTGAAGGGGCGGCGAATCGCGGTGCAGGAATATGGCGTGTC
>PMOP01000102.1 GCA_003161495.1 Acidobacteriota bacterium
AATGACTTTCAGCGTGGCGCCCTTGACGATCTTGGAAGAAAGCAGAGCCGAGGCGCCGATCGGCACGATCTGGTCGTCGTCTCCGTGAAGAATAAGCGTCGGCACGTCGAACTTCTTGAGGTCTTCCGTAAGGTCCGTTTCTGAAAAAACTTTGATGCAGTCGTAAGCGGCCTTGATTCCGCACAGCATGCCTTGCAGCCAGAAAGAATCCCGCAACCCCTGTGAGACTTTTGCGCCGGCACGGTTTGCGCCGTAGAACGGCACGCTCAGATCCTTAAAAAATTGCGAACGGTCAGCTTGAACGCCGGCGCGAATTTGGTCAAATGCCTCCATCGGCAGGCCGCCGGGATTCGCCGGGGTTTTGAGCATGAGCGGCGTTATCGCGCCAATCAGCACCGCCTTGGAGACGCGCTTCGTGCCGTGGCGGCCGATGTAGCGGGCGACTTCGCCGCCACCTGTCGAATGGCCGACGTGAATTGCATCCCGCAGATCGAGCGCTTCGACAATCGTGGCGACATCGTCCGCGTAAGTATCCATGTCATTGCCGTCCCAAGGCTGGCCGGAGCGGCCATGGCCGCGCCGGTCATGCGCGATGCAGCGGTAACCCCGTGCGGAAAGAAAAATCATCTGGTCTTCAAAGGCATCGGCGCTCAAAGGCCAGCCGTGGCTGAAGACCACAGGTTGTCCTGTGCCCCAGTCTTTGAAATAAATCTGTGTCCCATCTTTCATCGTGATCGTTGCCATGGAATGTTCTCCTTTTTTTTCGGATGAGCTGTTCGCACGAGTAACGCGAAATGGGCCGGTAAAAGATCGCAGATAATGTATGTTCGAGTCGCAACTCCCGCGCAAATGTTTCTGACGCGGCAAACGCCAGTTCCCGGCGAAAAAATCCTCAGGCTGCGGTTTCCGCAGTCTTCGAAGCGGCACGGTAACGGATGAAGAGAAGCGTGATGTCGTCAGCTTGGCTCGCGCCGCGCGCGAAATTTTCCACGCAATCGATGACTTTCTTCTGGAGCTGATCGAGTGGCACCTCGTGCTGGCCCGCCAGGGCTTCGCACAGCCGGGGGACGCCGAACATGCGCTCTTCAAGATCCGCGGCTTCGGTGACGCCGTCGCTGAAGAGGACCAGCGTGTCGCCCGGCTCCAGCGTTTCGCGAACCGCGGCGTATTTCGCATCCGGGATCAGTCCCACCGGATAAGATCCCTCCGTGAAAATTTCACTGACCACTCCGCGGCGAAGAAGCAGCGGCGAAGGATGACCGGCATTTAGATAGTCAAGATTGCCTTCGCGGTCGAGCATCCCGAAAAACATGGTGGCGTACTTCCCGACCTCGGCGTGCTTGCAAAGAAAATCATTGATGTGGTGGAAGACGCGCGCGGGATCGGCGCCAAGCGTCATTCCGGTCAGCGCGCCTTGCAGCATGGTGGTAAGCAGCGCGGCGCCGATTCCCTTCCCGGCGACATCGGCAATCACAAAGGCGGTGCGGTCATCGCTCATGGGAAACACGTCAAAATAATCTCCGCCCACCGCGTGACAGGGAGTATTGACGCCGGAAATGGCCAGGTGCGGAAAATCGCCGAAGCCCTGGGGCAGAAGCGCCTGCTGAATTTCGCGGGCGATGCTCAGCTCCTGTTCGAGGCGCTGCCTCTGCCTCTCCCGCTCCACGAGGCGTGCGTTGTCCAATATGCTGGCGGCTTCGACGGCCAGAGCGTCGAGGATCTGCCGGTCAAGTTTGGAAAATGCCGCGGGCCGCCGCGAATCGAGATAAAGAATGCCCAGAAATTGGCCGCGCCGAATGTCCGCGATCGATTCCGCGGTGCTCGCGCGAGGCATCGCATAGAGCGGGATCGCCACCACGGAGCGCAGGCGTTGCGCAATGATGCTTTGCGCCCCCTGCAGCGCAACGTCAGCTTGCTGAAGATCTCCCGTGATGATGCCGGTTTGGCTTTCCATAGCCATGCGCAACGCGGTCTGTGTGGGAGAGAATCCGGCCGTCGGCATGGCCACGCCTCCGGCGCGCCGGGCGAACCGGGGGACAAAAGATTCCGAGGCAGTGGCCTCGAGCAAAAGTCCACGCTCGGCACTGGTGATAGTAATGGCGCGGTCCAGCATGGCTTCGAGCACGGCCTCGAGCGGAAGCTGAGAATGCAGGAGCATGGTCGCTTCCAATAGCAAATTGAGCTTGCCTAGTCCGACCGGAGAAGATTCGACCGCGGAAATTCGTCCCATCCGCGTAAGCAGGTTCTCAATCGAGGTTTCCGGGGCGGTGGCGTGGAATACAACCTGATAGGAATTTTCGACGCCGAAGGTGACAGAGTCACCCTCCCGCAAGACTCGCTTGGAAATTCGCTCGCCGTTGACGAAAACGCCCAGCTGATTCCCGCGGTCCTCCAGAGCATATTGATCGCCTTCCAGGAGAATTGCCGCGCAGTTGCGTGAAATGCGGCGGTCAGGGATGGCGAGTTGATTTCCCACTTCGCCACGGCCAATCGCAAAAGGCGACTCGGCAATGGGCAAGGACCGGCGAGTGTTTTCGGGCGAGATGAGCTCGAGATTGGCTTCGCCGAGGGCTGGGGCGTCTGGCATGGCGTGGCTCGGACTTGAGATTGTACCACCACCTTCGCCTCCCTTCAGCATGCCCTGGTTCAAAATGGTCCCGGCGCACAATTCTTTCCAGCAGGATCGCGTTTCCGGAGCGATAATAGGAAAGGAGACATTCCAAGCTCGAGGTGAAATTATGAATGCACCGCAATCGCTTCACGACAAAGGCCAGAGTCTGTGGCTCGACAACATCACTCGCGACATTCTCGATAATGGCACGCTCAAACGATACATCGACGAATGGTCGATCTCGGGACTCACTTCCAATCCCACAATTTTCGACCAGGCGATTAAGAACAGCGGCGCCTACGACGCGTCCATCGCCGAGAAAGTGAAGAAGGGAAAATCCGGCGAGGATTTATTCTTTGATTTGGCGCTGGAGGATCTGACTCGCGCCGCGGATTTGTTCCGGCCTGTACACGAAAAAACGAATGGCGTGGACGGCTACGTCTCCCTGGAAGTGTCGCCGCTCCTGGCCTACGACACGAAGAAAACGATCGCCGCCGCCAAGGAATTATTCGCGCGCGCGAATCGTCCCAACTTGTTCATCAAGATTCCCGGCACAAAAGAAGGACTTCCTGCGATTGAAGAGGCGATTTTTTCGGGCGTGCCGATCAACGTCACGCTCCTTTTTTCGCGCGAGCATTATCTGGCTGCCGCCGATGCGTTTCTGCGCGGCATCGAACGCCGCATCGCCGCCGGACTCAATCCGCGCGTCGACTCGGTCGCTTCCCTGTTCGTCAGCCGCTGGGATGTCGCCGTCGCCGATAAAGTTCCCGAGAAACTTCGTGGCAAGCTGGGCATCGCCATCACCCAGCGCACTTACAAAGCTGCTATCTCCTTGTTCAGTTCCGAGCGATGGCGTCGCGTCTACAATTTTGGCGCGCGCGCGCAGAGACCGCTGTGGGCCAGCACGGGAACGAAGGATCCGAAGGCGTCGCCGCTTCTGTATGTCGAAGCTTTGGCCTCGCCTTACACTGTGAACACCATGCCGGAAGCCACATTGAAAGCGCTCTCCACTCACGCAGAATTGAGCGGGCTCATGCCGGTGGACGGGGGCGATTGCGAAGAAGTGCTCGCGGATTTCGGCAAGGCGGGCATCGACATCGACGCACTCGCCGCGCGGCTTCAGGACGAAGGAGCGAAGTCCTTTGTCGCTTCCTGGAACAACCTGCTGAATGTGATTGCAACCAAGAGCGCCTCGGTCGGCAAGGCCAATCCTCTGAAAGCCGCCAGCTAACTCAAGACTAAAGTGCCGCGCGGAGGCGCTGTATCGTGGCGCCGGCGTCTCGCCGGCGGTTTTTCGGATCCTCGCGCGTTGCAAAATCGCCGGCGAGACGCCGGCGCCACGAAAATCCCGAGTGCGCGTTTAGAATAATGTGAAAGGTAATGCAGCACCGAACGTCTGTGAATTGCTTGGGAGGCAACTGATGAGCAATAGCAGTTCCGACGCGCTGGTTTTCTTCGGGGCCACCGGCGACCTGGCCTACAAAAAGATTTTTCCCGCGCTGCAAGCCATGGTGAAACGCGGAAATCTGAATGTGCCCGTGGTGGGCGTGGCCAAGGCCGGATGGAATCTTGACCAGCTCCGCGCGCGCGCCAAGGACAGCCTGGAAAAACACGGCGGCGTAGATCCCGCAGCATTTGAAAAGTTGAGCGCCCAGTTGCGTTACGTCGACGGCGATTACCAGGATCCCGCGACATTTGAAGCGCTTCGCGGGCAGTTGAAGGACGCGCATCGGCCCACCTATTACCTTGCCATTCCACCGGTCCTGTTTGAAACCGTGGTTGAAAATATCGCGAAGTCGCACGGTGCGGGCGATGCGCGCGTGGTTGTCGAAAAACCCTTCGGGCACGATCAGTCCTCGGCTATAGAACTGAACAAAATCCTGCTCTCCATTTTCGATGAAAACTGTATTTTCCGCATCGATCACTTTCTCGGCAAGCGGCCCGTGGACAACATGCTGGTTTTTCGCTTCGCGAACGCGTTCTCGGAAGCGTTCTGGAATCGCCACTACATCGAGAGCGTGCAAATCACCCTGGCGGAAAATTTCGGAGTGCAGGGGCGCGGAGCTTTTTACGACGTGAATGGAACGGTGCGCGACGTGGTCCAGAACCACTTGTTTCAAGTGCTGTCCAACCTGGTGATGGAGCCGCCGGTTCGATCCGACGGCGAGTCCCTGCGCGACGAAAAGGTCAAAGTACTGAAAGCGATTCCGCCGATTGAAGAGAAAAATCTGATCCGCGGGCAGTTTCAGGGCTACCGCGACGAGAATGGAGTCGCCAAGGATTCGCAGACGGAAACATTCGCCGCCCTGCAGCTGGAAATAAATTCCTGGCGCTGGAAAGGCGTTCCTTTTTATATTCGCGCCGGCAAGTGCCTGCCGGTATCTTGCACGGAAATACTCGCCAAATTTCGCAAGCCTCCCACGCTGATTCCCGACAGCAAATTGACGGAAAACCATCTTCGGCTTCGGCTCAGTCCCAACGTGGTCATCGCGATGGGTCTTATGACTCTGGCAAGCGGTGAACCAATGAGATTGCAAGCCGGCGAAATGGTGGCCACCAGCTCCGACGCCGGTGACATGGATGCCTATGAGCGCCTGCTGACCGCGGCAATGGCCGGAGATAATTCGCTCTTCGCGCGCGAAGATTACGTGGAGGAAGCGTGGCGCATTGTCGATCCCGTCTTGAAAAAAGCCACGCCGGTCTATCCTTACGCGCCGAATACGTGGGGTCCTGCCGAGGTCGCGCGAGTGACGCCGCCAGGGGGATGGGAAACTCCAGTTATCGACACAGATCGTGTTTCAAGTGCGGTCTAATTCGCCCGTTTCATGAAACTGCTGTAGCTCGGGTCTTCAGACCCAGGGTTTTTTCTCTGTGTGCAGCTGAAAACCCCCGCCTCTGAAGAGGCGGGCTACAACAAATCGTCACCGCCATGCGCGGATGTAATAGAATGCACCAATCGTCGCAACCAAAGATCCTAGGAGGAAGCATGAATGGTTTGGTGAGGAATGCAGTCGTTATGGGGTTAGCATGCGCCGGTGTTCTGGCCACGTGGGCAAGCGTGCCGGCAATCGCCGCCGATGATGCAGTCGTGACCGCGGACAAAGCCGTGGTGGCGGCGCTCGCGAAAGGCGATAAAGCCGCCGCGGAAAAATGGCTCGATCCGGATTTCAGCTGGATCGACGCCGAAGGAATTATGTGGGCCAGGGAAGACTCATTCCGCAGAGGCTTGAAGCCGCTCGTTGCGGCCGGTGACGACGTGAAGATCACCGAGCACAAATACGGCAAGAGCGTCGTGTGGATCCAATGGAACAAAGACAATAAATATTCGGCGAGATTCTGGGTAAAGCGCCCGGCCGGTTGGAAACTCCTGCACACCACGGAAATTGCGGCGATGCCCAAGCGGGATTTCCAGACCGTCGAGCCGACTTACGAAATCCCCTGCAATAATCCCTGCAAGGCCGTGCCCTACAAGCCGCTGACGCCGGGAGAAAAAGCTTCTCTCGACGAATGGCAGACGCAGGAATCGAGCCAGGCAAATTGGGAAATACACGTCGCCGATAAT
>PMOP01000252.1:0-9598 GCA_003161495.1 Acidobacteriota bacterium
GTCGCGGCTTCAGCCGCGACGTTCGGGACCTTAAAAACGAGATCTTTAGCCCCTGAAGCCCTATCAAATTTTGAATGCTTCCCTTTGATGAGATGAGTTCATCTCAAAATTGAAATACGAAGCATAATACTTTTACAGTGCGGCTGAATCTCGCAGACATTCCTTTCAAATTTTCCTGGCGCGCGTCATCAGATAGTCCTGCCGCAAATAATTATCCTCGAAATATTCGCCGGCCAGCGCATCGTATTCCCGTCTGAATTTTTCAAGCTTCGCGGGATCGCTGGCTTCCAATTCCGCCACCATGCGCACCATCGAGCCCGCGCTCTTCTCGGATGCCCTGCGGTGATGGCTCGGGCTGAGCGCCGGGACCAGCATGGTTGCGCGGTCGAACAATACATCTTTCACGGCAGCGCCGAGGCGTTGCCGCACAATATTCGGATCGCCCCATAACGGCGGCGGCGCGACGCCCGGTGGCGGAGTAGGCATGTAGCTTGCCGAAAGCGCGAACATCCGGCCAACAAAAAGCTCCGGCGGCCAGGTAGAGAACGCAATCGTTCCGCCAGGCTTCAGCACGCGCAGCATTTCTCCGATCGCGACTTCCGGCCGCGGCGCAAAAATGTGGCCGAACTCGCTCAGTACAAAATCGAATGCCGCGTCCTCGAATGGCAGCTTCTCGACGTCTCCTTCCCGCCAATCAATTTCGACTCCCGCGATGCGCGCGTTTTCCCGCGCTCGTTCCAACAACTCGGGCGTGAGATCGAGCCCGGTGACGCGAGCGCCCAGTCGCGCAGCCGTCACCGAAACGACGCCAGTCCCACAGGCCACGTCGAGCACGCGATGTCCCGCCCGAACGCCCGCGCGCTTCACCAGCTTCGCCGCGCATGGAGTTGTAATCGCTTCAAACGGCGTGAAGTGCGCCCACCCTTGCTTCTGTGCCGCCTTGAAAGTCTCAAACGGATCCATTTGCGTTCCCCCCCCCATAAAAATCGGGTCAGTATAACCATTGGCGAGGGATTCCGGTATCCCCTAACGGAACGTCGGCCAATGACGCAAAAAATATCTGTGACATTGGGCCGTCGACGGCAGTTAGCGCATAAGAACAATACTGAAGGGAACAAGGCGATCGATTACGGTGTCTAACTATACTAAGTGATAATGGAAGCTAAGGCGATAATCCGCGCTGGTTTTATCGTATTAGTTCTTTCGATATTGATGCCCCTAGCGTACACACGGTGGCTTAAGAACCGTCGCTTTGAACCTGTAAATATGCCAGTTACACTAGCGGAAGGCGAAATTCACGCCACGGAGTTCGAGACCAATCTATTTTACGCAAACTACTCCGTAACTTTCCAAACGGATTACAGCGATCTACTCCTTCCTGGGTGTTCCCCAAGAGCCTGGGGAGACATACATTGGACTGTTTATAGAGTGTCGGGAGATTCCGTTCCGGGAAAAGACCATTGGGCATCATCCGATGATGAAATATCGCCCGACTGGTTCATAATTGGATTTCACGGGCCAGTAGGGAAGTACCGATTGGAATGGATCATTCCGCCGAAGGCAGCGTGTTTGAATGCTGGGCACCCGCGACTCATTGTTCAAGCCGACCCGGAGAATTATGAGGAATTTGCGGGTCTGATCTGGTTCGTCTCTGTGCTTTTTGACGGGGCGGGCTTCATTCTGGTCTTGCGCGGCCTGGGTTCTATGCTACTGAGAATTCTGGGGATGGGCCGAGCGGTTAGAATGTTCCCTGATTTGGTTCTCAAAAATGTTTTGCCATTGTGACGGCATCCTCCAATGCCCTTGATTGTGAATTTGCCGATATTCGCCCCGACCTGGATTAGCATCCTTTCGATACTGGTTACAATATTCATGATCTTATTGCAGCCGATGACCCACAGAGGTTTTCTGGTGCATTTCGATAAGCCGCGTCCAGTGGTGTGGGAGAAGAGTCCGTGGAATGAGACGATGAGTGTCTACTTGGATGATTCTGGGGAATTTTATGTGAATGGACACCACGTGACGGCAAAAGACTTGCCCGAGAGATTAAAAGAACAGTTAGGGAAGCGAGTGTCATCGATTGTCTATTTCGAAGCCGATGCAAGGGTACGATTTTCTGATGCTGAGTACGCAATGAATACGATTCAACACTTAGGCGCCAAGTTGATTTGGATCACACCAAGGACTCGGAAGGAGTTGAACCAAGAATGGCCTAAGTAAAAGATTGGATTTGCCTCAGGCAGTTGTCTTTTCCTTCCTGACCACACTGAATTTGTTATATTCCATAGCGATTTTTCGTGTCGAACGCAGACCCTCATCGTAGCGAGGTGAATAATGGATTTTGACAACGTTGCTATACAGGCCACGCGGCGTGGAATTCTGCGAGGGGCGGGAGCGCTCGCAGGCGGATGGGCGCTGTCGCATATTTTCCCCAACGCCATCGCCAGCGCGACGCCCGGGTTTGCGCAGCAGAGTGGCTCGGCAAGTAGCGACGCGCTTGCCGCCGCTCGAGCCCGCTTCGGAAAAGTTCCCATCGAATCCACGAAACTTTCCGAGAACCTCACGCTGCTGCGAGGCCCGGGCGGAAACGTGGTGGTCTTGAGCGGCAAGGACGGCAAGCTGCTCGTCGACACGTTCACGCAATTGGCCTGGGACAGATTTAAAAAAGCGCTGGACGAAATCAGCAAGGCTCCGGTAAAGCTGGCGGTCGATTCGCACTGGCATTGGGACCACACCGACAACAACGCGAACGTGCGCGCCGCCGGAGCGACTTTGATCGCGCACGAAAATACGCTGAAGCGCTTGAAGGAAACACACGATCTTGATGTCATCGGTTTGCATTTCGATCCGTCTCCCGAAAACGCTCTTCCCCAGCGAACCTTCAAGGAATCGTACCAACTGAATTTCAGCGGCGAGCATGTGGCGCTCGGCCATCTCGCTCCGGCGCACACCGATTCAGACATTTATATTCATTTTCAGAAAGCGAATGTGCTGCACATGGGTGACGTGTTCTTCAACGGCATTTACTGTTACATCGACAAGGGAACGAAAGGCAGCATCGGCGGCATGATCGCGGGCGCAACCAAGATGCTGGCGATGGTCGACAACGAAACCAAAATCGTTCCCGGCCACGGCCCGCTCGGAAACAAAGCCGACCTCAGAAAATTTCGCGACATGATGGTTACCGCGCGCGCCCGCGTGCAAAAATTGAAATCTTCCGGCAAATCCCTCGAACAAGCCGTCGCCGCCAAACCTCTGAGCGATCTTGATCCGCAATGGGGCCAAGGAGTCTTGAGCGGCGACGCATTCGTACACGTCATCTACACGACCCTGTAATTCACTCACTTACCGATGCAGGCCTGGCTGCCAGCGGACATCTTTCTCGCCTTTGTCATTCAGAAATCGCGCCAGAACAAAAAGGAGGTCCGACAGTCGATTGACGTAATGAAGGACGGCGGCGTTCACCGTTTCCTCCGCGAAAAGTCGCGCCACATCGCGTTCCGCCCGCCGCGTGACGGTCCTCGCGTGATGCAGGTGCGCGGAAGCAGGGCTTCCGCCGGGAAGCACAAAGCTATTCAGAGGTTCCAGGTCCGCATTGTACCGGTCGATCTGATTTTCCAGCCAAGTGACTTGTTCTTCGGTGATGCGCAGCAACGGTTTTTCCGCACCGGGCCGCTCCGGCCGGCACAAATCCGCGCCCACGTCGAACAGGTCATTCTGGATATGCCGTAAAAGTTGGAAGACTTCGGAGTCTTCCACGTTCAGATTCGCCACGCCGATGACGGAATTGGCTTCATCGATGCTGCCGTAAGCGGTTACGCGAAGATGAAATTTCGGCAGCCGCGATCCGTCCCCGAGCGAGGTTTTTCCCTCGTCGCCCGTGCGCGTATAAATCTTGTCAAGTTTCATGATTCGCCCCATTTCCCCGCGCCGCTGATTTCTCGTCCCGTAGTCTGCACGAAGATGGAGGATTTTCCAACTTCACTCGCAAACGTGGAGGAAGGGCGCATGCGTGTCCGCTTAGAAAAGGGCAACCGCGATATCCTGGCGCACATCTAACAAAATACCCACCCGATGAGGTCGCATTTTGTACGCAGCTCCAGCTCGTTTTAAAATTCGTGTTCAGGAGATGAAATGAAAAACCTTTTCGGATTATTTCTCGCGCTGTCATTGATTGCAATTCCCGCAGCGGCGCAAAATCATGGCACGAGTGCTCACGGTGTCGGCGGCGGACACGTCCCGGCACACGGCCCGGCTCCGCATCCCGGCCCAGCGCCAGCTGCAAGACCTGCTCCAGCACAACAGCAATCCCGCCAGCCGCAAGAACAAGCCCGGCAGCCGCAAGAACAAGCTCGCTCCTACAGCGACGTGAAAGGCCATCCCGACGCTCCGCACGTCCATACCAAGGGTGACCAATGGGTTGGCCATGATACGGGCAAGGATGACGCTCACTACCACCTCGATCATCCTTTCGAGCACGGAAGATTTACCGGCGGCATTGGCAAGGGCCACTCGTTCCGAATCGAAGGAGGAGGCCCGAGCCGCTTCTGGTTCGGCGGCTTCTATTTTTCGGTTGCCCCGTATGACTTCGGTTACTGCAATGATTGGGCGTGGGGAACCGACAATATCGTAATCTACGACGATCCCGACCACGACGGCTGGTATTTGGCCTACAATGTCCGCCTGGGAACGTACGTCCACGTCATGTACATGGGCAACGGTTAAAGCTTGCGAAGTGGAAACATTCCAGACCGAAATTTCGAGGACGAAAAATAGGAACAGAAAAGGGCCGAGCCGGTGGTTCGGCCCTACTTCTCATGGCGGAAAACAAGGATAGTGACTTTCCTGCGGGTGGCGCAATTTCGCGATTCGCTATTGTAAACACTTCCGCTTGACGAAAATTGCGCTTCGCAATAAGTTCATAGACATATGAGCCTCATTTCTCTGAAGGTAAACGGACAGACGCACAGCCTGGATGTCGATCCGACGACACCGCTGCTTTACGTGTTGAGCGACGACCTCGGCCTGCGCGGCCCGAAATTCGGCTGCGGCCTCGGACAGTGCGGCTCCTGCACGGTTCTTGTGAAGGGCCAGGCGGTCCGCTCCTGCATTACGGCGGTGGAGTCCGTGCAGGGCGTCGAGATCATCACGCTCGAAGGGCTGGGAACGGCCGACAAGCCGCACCCCATTCAGAAAGCGTTCATGGAAGAACAGGCAGCGCAATGCGGCTACTGTCTGAACGGAGTCATTCTCACTGCCAAGGCTTTTCTTGATAAAAATCCCAAGGCCACGGAAAAAGAAATCGAGGATGGAATGTCTCGCGTGTTGTGCCGCTGCTTCACGCACACGCGCATGCTGCGCGCGATCGGCCGCGCGAAACAGGAGATGGCGCGATGAAAAATCCATCTCTTCCCGTTAATGAAATTCCAATGTCGCGCGGCGCCGCGGATGCACTGGCGCGCGCTGGATTTTCGCGCCGCACTTTTATCAAAGGCACGGGCGCACTGATCGTCAGCTTCAGCATGGGCGGCGTCCTCGGAAAGCTTGCGGCGCAGCAAGCACGCGGCGGCGCGTTCGGTGAAAATGCGGCTGCGGATTCTCCGCCGGCCGGCGAAGTTGATTCCTGGCTGGCCATCGGCTCGGACGGCACGGTGACCGCCTACACCGGAAAGGAAGAGCTCGGGCAGGGAATGTCCACGGCCCAGACGCAACTCGTCGCCGAAGAACTGTGTGTGCCCTTTCATCGCGTCAACCTGATTGTCGCCGATACGTCCATCACACCCGATCAAGGCGTCACCTCCGGCAGCCAATCGCACCCCGCTAATTTTAATCACAATAATTTGGCTGGCGCGTGCGCCACCGCGCGCGAGGCGCTCCTGCAGCTCGGATCGAAACGCCTGAACATTCCCGCCGATCAGCTCATCGCCGTGGACGGCGAGATTCGCTCGAAGTCCGACGCGTCGAAAAAAGTAGATTACGCGGAACTGGTTGCCGGGAAGAAATTCGATCTGAAAGTGGACACCTCCGCGAAACGCAAGCCGGCGAGCGAATGGACCGTGCTGGGAAAACCCATTGGGCGGCCGGACATGCCCGCGATGGCCACAGGCACATTCGAGTACGCGCACAACGTCCGCGTCCCCGGAATGCTGCACGGGATGGTGATTCGCCCGTCGGCCGTGGGCGCAAACCTCATGAACGTGGACGAAAGCTCGGTCTCCGGAATGCCGGGCTTCGTGAAAGTCGTCGTCAAAAAGAATTTTGTCGGCGTCGTCGCGGAAAAAACCTGGCAAGCGGTGCAGATTGCCCGGGCGTTGAATGTCACCTGGTCTCCCGGTCCTGAACTTCCGAAGCAGGAAACTTTTTACGACTATTTGCGGAATCAAAAACCCACGCGCGACACGCTGCTTGTGAATTCCAATGACGTGGACCAGAAACTTTCCGAGGCCGCGTCGGTAGTGAAGGCCACCTACCATCATCCGTATCAAATGCATGGATCGGTTGGAAGCTCGTGCGCGGTGGCCGACGTGCAGGGCGACAAGGCCACGGTGTGGTCTCCAACGCAGGGAGTCTGGCACCAGCGCGCCACCCTCGCCATGCTTCTCGGATTGAAACCCGAAAATGTGCACGTGATTTTTCGCAGAGGCTCGGGTTGCTACGGAATTAACGGGGCCGATACGGTCACGTACGATGCCGCGCTGCTTTCGCAGGCTGCCGGGAAACCGGTGCGCGTCCAGCTCACGCGAAAAGACGAAATGGCGTGGGAGAATTATGGATTCGCATTCACGATTGACGAGCGCGCCGGGCTCGACGCCAAGGGAAACATCATCGCGTGGGATCACGAAGGGTGGTCGCCTGTGCTCGGAAATCGTCCGGTCTACTCGTATCCTGGAAATGTGATCACCGGATTTCTGGCGGGATTTCAGCCGGAGGAATTCAGGCCGCGTTCGCCTGCGCCCGAGCCGGCCACGTTCAGCAATAACAGCAATGCGATTTGTTCATATATGGTGGGCCACGTGGCCGGCGCCGATCACGGCGCGGGCACGATCAAGTCCGAACGCGCCCTTCTGCACAACGTTGTGTCGCCGTTTTGGACCGGCCCGTTGCGTTCGCCGCAGCGCCTGCAAAATACGTTCGCGCATGAATCTTTCATGGACGAGCTCGCGACGCGTGCCAAAGTCGATCCCGTGGAATTTCGGTTGCGCCATCTAAGCGAACAGCGAATGGTCGACGTCGTGAAGGCCGCAGCGAAAGCCGCAAATTGGGATTCGCGCACCTCGCCGAAACCTCGCGCCACTTCCGCTTCCGGCATCGCCAGCGGCCGCGGAATTTCCTGTGTCGCCTATGAAGGCGACAACGGTTTCTCCGCCATGGTCGCCGAAGTCGAGGTCGAGCTGGCAACGGGAAAATTAACCGTGAAGCGCCTCGTCGTCAGCATCGATGCCGGCCCGATCTCCAATCCCGACGGCCTCCGCAATCAAAGCGAGGGTGGCGCCCTGCAAGGAATGAGCCGCGCCCTCGGCGAAGAAGTTACCTGGGACGATCACAACGTGACCTCGATCGACTGGAGAACCTACCACTCGCTGCCCCTCGGCTTTGCCGTCCCGAAAGTCGAAGTGGTCCTGCTGAACAGGCCGGACATGCCGGCAACAGGGGCCGGGGAAACCGCGATCACGGTTGTCGCGGGCGCGATCGGAAACGCCATTTTCGACGCAACTGGCGCGCGCATCCGGCAAGTGCCCTTCACAGCGGAGCGGATTAAGGCCGCGCTCGCGGGCTAGTCCGATTCGCTGAGACAGCACAGTCGTCCCCCGCCAGACTAATTGTCCGACAATTAATTGCCATGAGCCGCGGCTTGTTTACCTCTTCATTTCCTGTGTACCAAGTCGACACATACACCGAGGTGTTCAAAAGTGAACACAAAATATTTCCTAGTTATTCGAAGATACATAAGGAGGCGGCCAGTACTATGTCCACTATTTCTCATCTCGTACTACTCATCGACGATAACCCCGATCATGCCAAGGCACTTCAAGAGGCCTTGATTGCCTCAGGGAGTGATCCGTCGAATCTTGAATGTGTGGGAACCCTGGCGAGCGGTCTTGAAAGTTTGGTTTACGCAAAACACTCGGTCATCTTTGTCAATCTCGATATGCCAGACAGCCGGGGCCCCGACACACTTGGAAGGCTGCTGTTGGCCGCTCCCGCCGTTCCGATCGTTGTGATCGGTGGCGCCGAGGATGAAGAAATTTGTAAAGCAGCCATGAAAAACGGGGCGCAGGACTACCTTTTAGAAGGCCACCTGGACAAATACTCGTTCACACGAGCGATTCGCAACATCGCTGAGCGCGGCGTCGCACGACAGGAGCTATTTGCTGAAAAGGAACGCGCCCAGGTCACACTAAATTCAATAGGCGACGCGGTATTGAGCACGGATCTCTCGGGCAATGTGGTTTACATGAACGTGGTTGCGGAAAAGATGACCGGATGGAGCATGAAGGAAGCGGTTGGTCATCCGCTCCCCGATGTGTTTCAAATCATCGATGGCGTCACCCATAAGCCCTCGCCAAACCCTTTAGAGATGGCCATTGAGCAAAACAGGACCGTGGGACTAAGCGCCAACTGTATCCTGGTTCGCCGGGACGGATATGAAAGCGCAATTGAGGATTCGTCAGCTCCAATCCACGACAGGGAAGGCAAGGTCAGCGGAGCCGTCATCGTGTTTCATGACGTGAGCATGGCCCGCGCAATGGTACTCGAGATGTCTCACAGGGCCCAACACGATGTTCTCACGGATTTGCCGAATCGATTGATGCTGAACGATCGTCTTACCCAGGCTATTTCCCTGGCGCGCCGGAATAACCACCAACTTGCAGTGCTGTTCCTGGATTTGGATGGTTTCAAGAATATTAACGACTCCCTCGGACATACCATTGGCGATAAGCTCCTCCAATCGGTGGCATTACGCTTATCGGCGTGTATCCGCAAATCGGACACGATAAGCCGCCAGGGGGGCGATGAATTTGTGATCCTGCTTCCGGAAGTTGCGCACGCTGCAGATGCGGCTGTGAGCGCCGCCAAGATCATTGCCGAGATTAAAAAGACGCATGGCGTCGGCGAACAACGTCTTTGCATTACCGCGAGCATCGGCGTAAGCACCTATCCCGATCACGGTGAGGATGCGGAAACGCTGATCAAGAATGCCGACACCGCGATGTATCACGCCAAGCAGAGTGGGCGCGACAATTACCAGTTCTTTACCCCGGAAATGAATTTGCGTGCCGTCGAACGCCAATCCCTGGAAGGCCAGCTCCGATATGCCGTGGAACGCCATGAATTGTTATTGCATTACCAGCCCAAAGTAAATCTCAAAACAGGTGCGATCACGAGTGTCGAAGCCCTCGTACGCTGGCAACATCCGACGCGCGGGCTGCTTCTTCCGGGGCAATTCCTGGCCATCGCCGAAGACACAGGCATAATTGTAGCTATCGGCCAATGGGTTTTAGCTGAGGCATGCAGGCAAACCCGGGAATGGTTCGCTGCGGGCCTTCCCGCTGTCCCCGTGGCAGTCAATATCTCATCCCAGGAATTTCGGAGCGCG
>PMOP01000252.1:9621-21041 GCA_003161495.1 Acidobacteriota bacterium
ACTGCCGTTGTGCTTGGACAACTCAAAGCCATCGGTGTCCGGCTAGCCGTCGATGACTTTGGCACCGGTTATTCCAGCTTAAGCTATCTGACGCGATTTCCCATCGACACACTGAAGCTCGACCAGTCTTTCCTGCATGAAATCAATACCAGCCCAAATGAAGCTATCGTCGTCAAGGCCGTTATTGGCATGGCCAAAAGCCTCCAGCAGAGAGTGATCGCTGAGGGTATTGAAACACAGGAGCAATTGGCGTTTCTTCAGGCCCATGGTTGTCACGAGGGCCAAGGATACTATTTCAGTCGCCCCCTGGCGCCAGAGCGATTCGCGCCATTACTGAGAACCCCTTTTCAGCCACCGTTCGGAAATCATGGGGTGATTCCTTTTCATCAGAACGCCAGGACGCAATTGTGAGACTCGACTCAGTGAATCGTTATCGGCGCATGTTGGTCTACTGACAAGGTAACTATCACTGAAGGAATTATGAGTGGGTATCGAAGGGGCGCAATGGGGTCCATTCGCGCCCATTTGGATGCACTCGATTGCCCCACGAAACCAGAGCTGCACAAATCAGAGGACGCGCGGCCATCTAAGTTGTGTCCGTTCAGTATCTTATAGCAATCCCGGGAATTGAGCTTCTTTTCCTGTCTTTGGCACACCCTGTGCACTATTAATGCTGTAGTCTGCGCTCTCGCCCTGCCACCTGTCCGCAGCCGGCTACGGGGATCCCTAATATGATCAGAAAGATGGCTTTCTCTACCTCGAAGCACGGTCTGACAACGGAGGCCCGGCTGTGGCGTGGGGTGATTGCGAGGACCATTCAGGATTGGCTCTCGGAGCCGTTGCGCCCTAAGCGCGCAGCCGAGCAGTACCTGTTCGAGAACAGCAACGATTTGTCGCTGGTCTGTGGATCGGCCGGAATAGACGTGGTGAAAATGCGTAAGTGCCTGGACAAGGTACGCGGTCGGAAGCTTCAAGATATCTTGCCGCTTGCCACGTAGCGATTTGGCAGCGACTGCTCATTGAGTGATTGCGTCATTTATTCCGCTCTCGGCATTCTCAAATCCTTGCACCCTTCCTATGTTCCTGTTAGATTCCGCGTAAGTAGATTGCTTTCCGAGGGACATCCCATCGATGCAATCCGTACCAGTGGCCTCCAAAAAATGAGCCGGTTTTCGTCTGGCCATAAACATCGCGAAAGAAAAGAGGAAATTAGATGAAGGCCGCGGTCATAACGAAACCGGGGAGCACGCCGGTATTTGCGGATTTTGACGACCCCGTGCCGCAAGCGGACGAAGATTTAATTGTCGTCACCGCGTCCGCTTTAAGCCATGTCACGAAAAGCCGCGCTTCAGGATCGCATTACAACTCTCCCGGCCATCTTCCCGCGGTCGTCGGTATCGACGGAGTTGGGCGGACCGAGGATGGCCGGCGCGTCTATTTCGTGATGCCTGAAGAGCCGTTCGGCGGCATGGCCGAAAAAGTTACGGTAGGGATGCGCCAGTGCATTCCGCTTCCGGCGGATGTGGATGACATCACCGCTGCGGCAATCGCAATACCGGGGATGTCTTCCTGGGCTGCGCTCAAGGAACGGGCGCATCTGATTGCCGGAGAGAACGTGCTGATCAACGGAGCCACGGGAACGTCAGGGCGCCTGGCCGTGCAAATCGCAAAGTATCTGGGCGCGAAAAGAGTCGTCGCGACCGGCCGCAATCTTGCGGCTCTCGAACAGCTGAAGGGTATCGGTGCGGACGCAACCATCCCGCTTGGACAAACGCCAAAGGAGTTGCAGGCGGCGTTCATGGAGCAGTTTGGCGGCGAAGGCGTCGATGTTGTTCTCGACTATCTCTGGGGAGCAAGCGCCGAAACCCTGATCATCGCGGCAGCGAAAGCAGGGAAGGACACAGTGCCCATTCGTTTCGTTCAGATCGGGGCATTGAGCGGCGGCAACATTACTTTGCCAAGCGCCGCCCTGCGTTCGTCGGCCCTGGTCTTGATGGGCAGCGGCATCGGAAGTATCCCCCGCAAAGGTTTGATCGGTGCGATTACCGGCGTGCTGCAAGCGGTGGTTCCGGGCAAACTGAAAATTCAAACCGAAGTTGTGCCCTTGGCCAATGTCGAAAATGCGTGGAACAAAAACACCGGCAACCCACGACTTGTCTTCGTTGTGAAGCAGAATTTGTAGGCGAGAAAAGTGATTTAACACAGAGAACACAGAGAAAATCAGAGGAGAATATATCTCCTGTTTTTCTCTGTGCCCTCTGTGTTGAATTCCGTTCTTTTATTTCGTTTCCATCGCGATCTTGTCGCCCTTCACGGTGACAAGCGCGACGACATTTTCGCCGCTTTCGGTGAGCACGAGCTTGCCGTCCGGGAAGTGCATCATGTTCCGCACGACGCCGCCGCCCGCGGGAATCAACCAGGTTTGGAATTTTTCGTTCTTGGGATCGAAGCGCACCAGCGTATTGGGCTTCACGCCTGCTTCGCAGTACCACACGATGCCATTCACGATGGTGATTGCATAGGGCCGGGATTGCGGGCCGCTCGGAGACAGCCATTCCTTGGTCATTTTTCCCGTCTTGGTGTCAAACTGGCCGAGGTAGCCGCGTCCATAATCGGTGTAATAGAGGACATCGTCCGGCGTGATGGCCACGCGCCGCGGCCGGGCCGCTTCATTGGGCAGCAGGTATTCGTGGATCTCCATCGTTTCGGGATCGATGCTGGCGATTTTATTTGCGCCAAAGTCGACAAAATATGGAATCCCTTTGGTGGTGATGACCATCCCGTAGGGATTCGCTTTCGGTGTCGGCGTAGTAACCACCTTCGACTCGCCAGTTTCCGTGTTCAGCTTGCCGACCATGTTCGCGCCCTGAACGGTAAACCACAGCGTCCCCTTTTGATCGAATAGCGGCGTGTGCGGATCGCGCGCTTTGCGGTCCAGCGGGTACTCCGTAAATTTTCCGGTCGCCGGCTCGAACTTCCCGATGTACGCCTTGAAATTTGCGGTGAACCAGATGTTGCCCTGCTTGTCCATCACCAGGCCGTGCGGGCCGGACATCGGTTTATTCGTTCGATACTCCTTGATGTCACCGGTCTTGGGATCGATGTGGCCGAGCAGGTTGGCCATGTGTCCGGTGAACCAAATCGTGCCATCGGGCGCGGCCAGCGGATCGTGCGGCCGCGTGCCCGGCGTCGGCAATTTCCATTCCTTAAAGGACACTTCGACGTTGCCGGGAATTACGGCGGGCGCGGGTCCCGGCTTTTCCGGGAAATTTTTGATCAGGTAGTTTGTGACCATCTCGACTTGTTCCGGAGGCACGGCGGCGCCCACGTTCAGCATCATGGCGATGGTGGTTTTCCACTCTTCGGGCGTATGCCCCTGTGAGTTCGTGATGTTGGTCAAGCTGTGGCAGGCGGAACAAGCGGTTTCGACCGTTTCCTTGGCGTCGCCGTCGGGCAACTGCACGGCCGCGCGATCCTGCATTTGCTCCTGCGCGCGGGCTGGCAACGCCAGAAATAGAGAACCGGCCATCATGCAAATCAAAAGCGGTTTAACGGGCATAGTTCCTCCGGCAAGTGGTAGCCACCCTATCTTAGAAGAAGAAGCGCTTCACTGCGTTACAAAATTTTGATATACATCTGGCCGAAATTGGTTTTTTGGCGGCAGCCTGCCGAAGGGCGCGCCACGAGCACTCTTTGGGAGGTCACAGGAAATCGGCCGGTTCCCGGACGGCGGAAGATGCCGGGGCGGGGAAATGCGGCCCAGGAAGAAATAAAAAAAGCAGAGGCGGTTGGGTTAGTCTACCTTTTAGAATTAAGGTCGCCGCCCCTGCCACGTAACGGATCTGGTATAACAGGGTTGGTAGTCTCACGCAACATAATTAATAAAATATTAATATTAATAACTTGACAATTTAGACCCTGTCGGCTCTCCTGTGCGCCCTTTCGCGGCAGGGGCCTCAGGCCGTGTATTCTGATTTCTCTTCCTTTGGCCCGATCCTTTGGAGAAAATGGGTCCTGTCATGCGATCTCGACTGGTTGAAATGCGGTGGCACTTTTAAAAATTACGCCTGTGGGTTTCGCAAGCGAAAAACAAACCCCACAAGCTGAAGCCTGCGCCACCAGAGGAAATCGAAACTCTACAGGAGGATTACAGTGAGACCGATTCGTGTGTTCTGTTTTGTCGCGGCGATGTGCGTGTCAGCCTTGGCCTTCGGCCAGGAGCCGGCCAGGCAATCGCCAAAAATGGGGAGCAAGGAATGGACGGAGCTCGAAAAGACACTTTGGGACGTCGATCAGCAGTGGCTCTGCAGCGCGGGCGCGACACCGTATCACAAGGATTACAAGGAGTGCGTCGAATTCCGCAGCCAATTCTGGACCAATCAGTTTTTTGAAATTTCCATCAAGGGAAAAGTTCAGACCAAGGCCGAGATGGTGGCGGCGCAGAGAGTAGCTCACCCTTCCAAGGGCGTCGGCCCGCACCCCGATGATTTCAAGCTGATGGCGGTGTACGGAAACTTCGCGCTGGCGACAGACCACACGTTTCTGCAAAACGAAAGCACGGACGGAAAAGTCTCGGGCACGGAAACGCGAGTGCTCCGCATGTTCGCCAAAGAAGACGGGAAGTGGAGGCCCGCCGGCGCCGCGCTCGTGCCTGTGATTCAGTAATTCGCCATTCCATCCGATGTTCTTGGATCAATGTTCACCGGCAGGAAAATCTTGCCTGGGTGGCGCGACGTTTCGCGCCATCCAGCCCCGCTCCTTTTTTGATAAACTAGGAGCAGGCGCTACGTCGAGAGGAGGACCAATATGGCAACAGTACCTCTCGTGGCAGCGGCGCCCTACCTCATCGAACAGAAATATCAGGATTACACTCCAGAGCAGCATGCTGTCTGGGCTGAACTCGTGCGCCGGAGGCGCCCGCAGGTGGATGCGCACGCCTGCCGGGAGTACCTCGAAGGGTATGAAACCATCGGATTGCAGGACGATCTACTGCCGAATCTTCGCGCGATCAGCGATCGCATAGGGCCCAGAACCGGATGGAGCGCCACGCCGGTCAGCGGTTTTCTTCCCGGGGAAGCGTTTTTTGAAATGCTCGCCGCGCGCAGGTTTCCTACGACCACATGGCTGCGCAGCCACGATTCACTCGAATACATTCCCGAGCCGGATATTTTTCACGATGTTTTCGGACACGTGCCGATGCATGCGCATCCCGTATTTGCGGATTTTCTGCAGCACTACGGCAGCATCTGCGCACAAGCGAAAGATGCGGACATCCTGGAAAGATTGGGCCGCCTGTTCTGGTACACGGTGGAGTTTGGACTGATTCGGCAGAATGGAAAAATTAAGGTGTACGGCAGCGGCGTCATCAGCTCCCATCGAGAATGCACGAACGTGATTGAAGCGGGTTGTGACATCAGAGATTTTAATCTGGACGAAGTGCTCGCGACCGAAGTCAAAGTGGACGAGATTCAGAAGCGCCTGTTCGCCATCGAAAGCTTCGATCAAATTTACGAAGCCGTGCAAGAGGCGGAGAAACGCTTGTTGGGGGCCTAAGTAGCGCGGGCTTCAGCCTGCGGGTTTTTCTGACAGGTAGGCCCAAAACCCGCAGGCTGAAGCCCGCGCCACTCAAGTCACGGAATTTGACATCAGATCGAAACGCGATCACAATCTCTAAACCCGGCAGGAGGTGGAACATGTCTTCCCATACGTGCCTCGACTGTGATTCCATTGGCGACGGAAGCTGTCCCGTTTGCCACGGCATAGGAATGCTTTCTGGAGACAGCGCTTCCGGAGCGTACGGCGAATCGGCTGGCCGAGTATCTTGCGCTTCCTGCAATGGCAGCGGCGAGTGCCAGAAATGCGATGGAAGCGGCCAGGTCGAGGTTGGCGGCGAAGGGTAACAGCTTTCCTTGCGGCCTGCGATCGAGTGCAATTGGAGATCGCCCGGAAGCCTGCCCAGAATTTGCCTATTGCACTGCGAAGACCAGGACCTCCGCGCACGTTGCCCCGTGCGGAGGCACAGCCACGAAATACTCATTCAACGCCGGAACGAGTAATCCGGTCTTGCCCAGCGGACCTGTAGGAATCTTCCCGATCGCCTGAAAGTGGTCGGCATCGGTTTCCTTAAAAACGTTGACGAAGCCCTCGCCCGTTGCCACGTAAACCCTTTTGCTAGCCGGATCGAATACCATGTCGTCGACGCCAGTGGAAATTGGAAAATTCTGCAGAACTTTTCCGGTATCGGAATCGAGCACATTCATATTGCCGTCGCGGCACGCGGCGAAGAGCCGGTGATTTTTTTCGTCAATCGCAACGGATGCGTTGATTTTACAGGTCAGCGGCCAGACTGCCGCTACCGAATTGCTCTTGCGGTCAATCACGCCAATGGAATTCTTCTCCGTCATATTCAGAAAGAGGCGCGATCCTGATTTCTCGACCACCATGGCTTCCAGTCGATTGGAATCGATCTTGATCTGGCCTACCTTTTCGCCTGTATCCGTGTTCACGATTTCCAGGAAGGTGTGGTCGAGTTTTGCATCCAGGCCGCCATCCGCGATGTACAGATCGTGCGTCACGGGATCATATCCGGTGGCATCCGAATCCGCCAAAAGCTTGACGGTTTTCAACAATTCGTACGTGGTTCCGTTGAAAATTTTCAAATCGCCGTCGGAGCCGTCCGTCACGAAAATCCTGTCGATGTCGGCGCGGTACACGACGGAATGCCCGACGCCGATTCCCTTGATGCTATGCACAAATTTGCCGCTGCGAATATCGTAGACCTCGATCGTTTTGTTATCTTCCGGAACGACGAAGAGTCGGCTGTTTTTCAGGTCGGGCGTGAGGTGATCGAAATGGTTCTGCACGCCGACCATTCGCGTCGTCGTCAAATTTTTGGCGAGCTGATCCGCGGAAACATCGGGCTCGCCGCTGCGAATATCCTTGAGCTCGATGGTCTTAACCAATTTCAGCGGAGCAGTTTCCTCTGCAAACACAAATGCGCGCGGCGCCGTCCACGCAAGGATCGCGAGCGCGGCAACCCAGAACAAATACCGTGGATACGAACGCATCTGTACACCCCACCCCTTAAAATTTGAAAAAGCGCTGTCCGGCAATTCCTGAATCATAGCACGCGTTTGATCGGGCTACAAAAACTCAGATTGGGTCCCTTCGCCTTGACAGGGGGCACAACGCGGGCGTATACGAGAAGTGACCCTGTTCGCGGCCGCAGATATTCAAGGAGGCATCTTAATGAGCACAAAAAAGCGGGACGTTGGAACACGCATCAGCCAACTGGAAGATGGGACGCAGCGCGCCAAGCCCATCCTGCACCAGCACGCCAGGGAGATACAGCCCTACGGAAAAATCGCAAAATTGCCGATCGCTCTCGATGAGACCGCCTGTGAATCGAGCATCAACAACCTGAATCAAATTCTGGCGGACACCATGACCTTGCGCGACATGTACAAGAAGCATCATTGGCAGGTCGCGGGCGCCACTTTTTACCAGCTCCATTTGCTTTTTGATAAGCATCACGGCGAGCAGGACGAAATGGTCGACACCATCGCCGAACGCATTCAACTTCTCGGCGGCGTCAGCATCGCCATGGCGGCGGACGTTGCGGAAACGACCATCATTCCGCGTCCTCCTCGTGGCAGGGAAGAAGCGCCCGTGCAGATTTCGCGACTTCTCGAAGCGCACGAGTTCATCCTGAAAGAAGCGCGCACGATGGCGCGGGAAGCCTCCGAAGTCGGCGACGATGGAACGAACGATCTGCTCGTGAGCGACATCATTCGCGGGAACGAACTGCAGGTCTGGTTCCTCTCCGAGCATTTGGTGGCCGTGCCTCTGACGCATCCCGAGCAAGCCAAAGTCGCGTCATCCGGGAGTTAAATCCAGTGGCGCAGGCTTCAGCCTGTGGGGTTTGGTCCTTGCAAGAACTAAACCCCACAGGCTGAAGCCTGCGCCACATATACCATTCCCAATTTCAAATTACGGCTTATTTGCCCCTGCCGATTTTCCGCGAATCATCGCAACAAGTTCCCGCGTGACCGGTACGTCGATGCCATGTTCCTCCGCGCGCCGAAGGATCGCTCCGGCGATGGCGTCCAGCTCGGGCGGTTTTCCCGCGGCGACGTCTTTCTGCATCGAGCTGCGCCCTCCCGGAGGAGTTTTACCAAAAAACGCAATGATCGCCGTAGCATCGAGCGGCGTTCCGCTGGCCGTCCCCACGGCGGCCACTTCGCGAACAACGGCTTCCAGCCTCTTCCGCCATGCAGGGTCGCCGTTCACTTCGCCGATGGTCAACCCAGAAGCCGAAGTCGTCAGCGCAAACGGAGCGAGGATGGAGAGTTTCGTCCAAAGCAGTTTCATCTCATCCGCGACGAATTGGCAGGTGAAGCCAAACTTCCTGAATTCCTCGGCCGTGGACGCCAGCCTGCTTTCGCCGATGGAGGAAAACGCAACGCGAATAGTCATGCCGCGATGAATAATTTTTCCCGGCGCGGTCCTCTCGGCCTCCACGCCAATGCTTGCCGGAACAACTCGATCGTGTCCGAAGCGCGCGCGGAGCAGCGCGACATGATCGATCCCGTTCAACAGCGGTACAACCGCACCAATTTGATCGGGATTCACACTGACGCTGCGCAGCGCGGATTCGAGCTGCGTGGCTTTTACCGTGATCCACAACACGTCGCATGGCGCGGCGAGGCTCGCGGCGCGATCCACGGGAACGCTGAAGGAGCCAAGGGGGCTCTCCAGCGAAAGCTCCGCGGGGTAATCCTTCAACGTCTCCGGCCGAAGCACAAGCGTGACGGATTCTCCCGACTTCGCGAGCGCCACACCGATGAGCCCTCCCACGCCGCCTGCTCCCAGAATCGCGTGACGCATGTTTCCTCCATTTGGTAGGAAGGGCTTCAGTCTGTCTCGGCTGTGTGGCAGCAGGGCTGCCGCAAAAGCCCGACAGGCTGAAGCCCGTCCTACTCCCGCCATTGTACGACGGCTTGAAATTTCATTCACTTTTCGTGTGGCGTAGCTTCCTTCGATATCAATGTAGATTACGAAACGCGCGCCGAGATCGGCTAGCAACCTGAGGGAGGCCGCAATGTTATGATTTGAATATGGCAACGGAGAAGGGCGCGTCCAAGATCGCTTACTTCTGCATGGAGATCGCGCTGGATCCGGCGATTCCTTCCTATGGCGGAGGTTTGGGCATCCTGGCGGGCGATATGCTTCGCTCGGCAGCCGACCTGGAACTGCCCATGATCGCCATTTCTCTGGCATACCGAAACGGCTATTTCCGGCAGCGGTTGGATCAGCAAGGGAACCAAATCGAGGAGCCTGACCCGTGGCAGCCGGAAACCGTGCTTCCCCCGGTCGAAGTGGCGTTTACCGTACGCATCGAGGAGCGTGACGTTCACGTCCGCGCCTGGCGCTACAGCGTCCACGGCTTATCAGGATTTATCGTGCCCGTCTATCTGCTCGATACCGACTTGCCGGAGAACTCCGATTACGACCGCACCCTTACCGATTCGCTCTACGGCGGCGACCCGCACTATCGCCTCTGCCAGGAAGTGCTGCTCGGAATTGGCGGTATCACTTTGCTGCGCCACCTGAATATTTCGCAAATCGGCAGCTATCACATGAACGAAGGGCACGCCGCGTTCCTGACACTGGCGATGCTGGAAGAGCAGCTGAAGCTTCGCAAGTACACCGTTGCCGTGGAAGCCGACATCGAAGTGGTGCGCCGCCACTGCGTGTTTACCACGCACACTCCCGTGGAAGCGGGCCATGACCGGTTTCCCTGGGACCTGGTTCACCAAGTGCTGGGCGAGTACAGGACCGGACTCCTGCAGCAAGCGGGCTTTGCCAATGCGAACATGCTCAATATGACCGACCTCGCCATTCACTTTTCACGGTACGTGAACGGCGTGGCCATGCGGCACGGAGAAGTTTCGCAGCACATGTTCCCGCAATTTCCCATCCACGCGATTACGAATGGCGTCCATGCCGCGACGTGGGCTTCGCCGCAATTTCAGGAATTGTTCGATCGCGAGATTCCGGAATGGCGCCGCGATAACGCGTACATGCGTTACGCCGTCGGGATTCCGGTCGAGGAAATCCGCAAGGCGCATTGTCTTGCCAAGGCCGCGCTGATCAAGGAAGTGCAGAAAAGAACCGGAATCCAACTGGATGATTCGGTGCTCACCATCGGCTTTGCTCGCCGCGCGGCTACTTATAAGCGCGCCGACCTGCTTTTCAAGGACGTCGAACGCCTGAAATTCATTGCTCAGTCGGCCGGCCCGATGCAGATTTTGTATGCCGGGAAAGCCCATCCCCATGACGGCGGCGGCAAAGCCCTGATCCAGCGCGTGATTCAGGCCGCTGCTTCCTTGAACGATAATATCAAAATTGTATACCTCGAGAACTACAACATGGCGCTGGCCAAGCTCATCACCGCCGGCGTCGATCTCTGGTTGAATACCCCGCAGCGCCCGCAGGAAGCTTCCGGCACCAGCGGCATGAAGGCGGCGCTAAATGGCGTCCCAAGCTTGAGCGTCCTGGACGGCTGGTGGGTGGAAGGTTGTGTCGAGGGCGTAACAGGATGGGCCATCGGTTACGACACCAAAATCGTGGGCGACGAATCGGCGGCCGAGGTTGCCTCGCTTTACGACAAACTCGAACACCAGATCGTTCCCATGTTCTATCGCGCGCCCGAAGCCTACGCGGTCGTCATGCGATCATGCATCTCGCTGAATGCCAGCTTCTTCAATACTCACCGCATGCTGAGCCAGTACAAGGCCAATGCCTATTCGCCCCGGGCCTTGATCAAGAAGGCAAAGGAAGTTTAATCGCCCCGCTATTTCTGACGACTGATTCCGTGGGAAATCGATAACGTTCTCTTCTTCTGATAAAGCGCAAAACTTTTGAGGCATTTCGGGTAGTACCTTCGATCTATAGACGTGCTCTGGCCCGAAACGTACCCTAATCCTTCGAGGCTAAGAATTAGCCTCGGGCTCCGTCTCCAGATTGTTGCAGCCGGAGGCCTTGAGGGTGTCAGCCGTGAATGAACTCCAACAAAGGATTTTTTCGCTGAAAGAGGAAGAGGCTTCGCCGGATCGTTCCGACCGGCGTCGCGAGCCTCGCGTCCAAGTCGATCGGCTGGTCTACGTCCAGCCCGCCAATTCAGGAATTGGGCATTTTGAAGAAGTTCGCAGCATGAGGGATCTGAGCCGCAGCGGTTTCTACTTCACTACGGAACGGGATTCCTACCAGCCCGGAATTCAACTGCACGTTGTGCCGGCGTTCGGATGCCTCAACCTGGAGTACCTCGGTGAAGTAGTAAGAGTCGAGCAGCTGCCCTTCGGGGAATTTGGCGTCGCCGTCCGTTTGATCCGCGTTGAGAAAATGGTGGCCACCGCCCG
>PMOP01000453.1:0-29713 GCA_003161495.1 Acidobacteriota bacterium
CCCATGATTGGGGTGAAGTCGTAACAAGGTAGCCGTAGGAGAACCTGCGGCTGGATCACCTCCTTTCTAAACATAGTGGCAATCGATCCTGTGCAGGTGTGCAGGTGAAGTTGCCCAAGCTTCGGAGCCTCTCACGGGGTTCCGAGGTAATCGCTCGAACGATTCGATCTTCGAGCGGGTTCTGTCAGATCTCATCTACCAGTTGTCAAAGAGTCTTCTTGGAAGAGCCCGCCATATTGGCGGGCTTTTTTTATTTTAAGTGAAGAGTGCGGTGCGTAGGCGAAAGACCAAGCCGTGCAAATGGACTCTCAGACTTCGGTATGAACTCGCAGGAGGGGAAGGTCTGCTTTGGACCTATATTCTGGAATGATCTCAAGCTCAGAGTTGATATCCAAGAGTGTGTTATTGCTTCGGAACCAGTTGCGATGGCGGAAATCGCTATGCTTCGCAGCTTGGGCATATGCTTTGTTGATGGCGATGCTCGAAAGCTTGAAGAGTTCCGCGATTGACCGCTTCGTCTGGATCGATGGCGAGTCCATCCAATCATTCGGCTTGTAGAGCTTCCTCAAATCAGCATCTAGGTCTTGTTTTGTAGCCCTATAAATCAGGCGCAGCAATTGCCCAACCGCGTAATACACAATCCAACGGCGCTCGAGCCCGGGCGCGCTGCGCCCCTCAGTATTATCTTCGTCACGCTTTTCTCTCCAAAGAGTTTGAATCTCCTCGCAAAGGAAATATGTTCCGGCTAGCAATTTAAATTCTTCGTCGGTGGGATGAGAGACAGGTTCGCCGAACACCTTGGTATAGCCTCCCTTCGCGGAAACGTCAAAAAGATACCTGGTGCCACCGAACATGTCGTCTGGCCCATAACGGAAGGCAAATATTGTCTTTGCGAAATCTTCCATTGTAACGGGGGTCCTATTGGCGACCGGTTCCCGGCTTCTCTTGTTCTTGTAGATGTACGGTTTACCGTGTCTACTGATGCCCGAAAACCTGCGATTGAGTTCTTTCTGAAACGGATCGTTGCTGCGAAAATCGGAAACCTTAATGGCATTCTGGGTGTTATTGAACCTCGTCGCATCAGAAAGAAAATCGGTGTCCTTGCCAAGGGAGAAACCCATGACCCGGAGTAGAACTCTGACTTCTTGTAGAGGTTGATTATCCTTGACTTGAGCCTTGCTCAAAGAGCGAATTGTCTGTGCTCCGTTAATGATGGACAGCCGTCTGCAATGAAGAGAATTGTCTTCGTGATTTTCCTCGATCTGAGTTGCCACCGCCGAGACGCCGTTGTTGAAGAATACGAAATCGTCAGGGTCTTTTATCGCCGTTTCCACGATGCCCTTGTTCGTGGCTGTCTCGCCGACATAGTCACGAATATTCATAGCGAAGAGGCGATACCTATATTGGCGATATAGCTCGCCGAGATGTGATCCGCGAACTTCACCTATATATAGGTCGCGCCCGGCCCCAGACCGATGATGGATCCAAGGCTTGCCTTCGTCATTCGCGACGAACTGGATTACGATGTCTTGGTCCAAGATTTCGCCGGCCGACAACGCCTCTCGCAGTTTGACATTCAGATCGGATTCGTCGAATAAAGCAAGTTCCGCTCGCTCTTCGAGTTCGCTTAAGCCATTTACCTGGTTCGGACCACTACTTGCGCGATTGCGTATGGGGTCTGAAACCTTGCCCAAAGTAATGAACTGCAGGTCGAAATAGTCGTTCTGCCAATCGATATCCTGTAATGCCTCCATTACCTCCCTATTTAGTTTTTGTTTTTTCAAATACGCGTCGTAGAGCCTTGATAGTACCTCGCAGAAGTGGGTAACGTTCTCAGCGATCTCGTACTTGTCCGCTGAATGGTATTTTGACTGGACAATCAGTACGCGGCCTTCCGAAGGATAAATGAAATCCGCTCCGCCATCACTGGGTCCATCGACTAAATATTCGTCGATCTCCTCTTCGGTATCAGGAACGAGTCCCGGTGTAAGCTTTGCGACGATTGATTTGATGTAAAATCTGGCCATTTCTTTTGCCCTGCCGTTCGCGTCGAGAGTGTCGAAGCGCGATCCTAAGCGCGTTTCAGCGCTCTCGATCAAGGCCTGCCTAAACCTCGGTTTCCTGTCTTTACTTTCCATAATATTTTTTCAGCCAAAGACGTTCCGACAGAGTCTACAGCAAGTGCCGTGCCTGCACAAAATTCAGGCGGGCCTTTAGCCTGTTCGTAACGGTGCTTCACCGATGAATAATACCACCCACTCAGGTTAACTTCGATTTACGATACCCGGTGTTTGGGGCGCCCCATCCCTGACGTTTTTCAAGGGATGGGGTTTCGATTTCAAATTCCGGTACAGGCGAGTATGACAAAAGCCCCGCCATTTCCACGCCGAGGGACGCAGCGAACGCCCAATATAATCATCTAAATCGTTACCTTTGCGGAATCAATTCTCCTCGAAAGTAAGGAGGTGTGTGATAAAGTAAGGAGGAAGGAGAATTCCCTTGAAGAAGCAGGCCAAGATCACCAGTAAAGGGCAAATCACCTTGCCATATGAGATTCGCCGGGAAATGGGCGTCCGGGCGGGCGACAAGGTGGAGTTTGAAAAGGACGACGCCGGTTTTCATATTCGTCCTGTGAGAACCGAAAGCCCATTCGCAAAGTATGCGGGAATCGGGAATCCCGGAATTCCCCGCGGCAGGAAAGCAATTATTCGCTACATTCGCAAGATGCGTGGGCATGACAACGGCGATTGACACCAATGTCCTCGTCGCGCTCTGGGACAAGGATGAGCCGCTGAGTCCCGCGGTCCGGCCCGCGCTGGATGCGGCACTGGGACGCGGGAGCCTGGTCGTCGCGGCGCCCGTCTACGGGGAGTTGCTGGCCTTTCCATCCAGAAGCGAATCTTTTCTCGATCGATTCTTTAGCGACACAGGGATTTTCGTAGATTGGAACTTGAACGAATCGGTTTGGAGAGCCGCAGGCCGCGCGTTTCAGGCTTCCGCGGTCCGACGAAGAAAGCATCGCGATCCGGGACCGCGCCGGATCCTGGCCGATTTTCTAATCGGCGCTCATGCCCTCCAAAACGGCTACAGTCTCCTCACTCTGGATGAACGGTTCTTCCATGCGGCCTTTCCGCACCTTCCGCTTGTGAAAGTGCAAAATAAATAGTCTTTGTTGTGAGCCTTCCGCGCTACGCATCCAGCAGCTTCCTCAACCCCAGCGCAGCATGCGAGAGGCGCGCGCCGCGGCTCGATGGCGGGCATTTCGATGTCGCGACGCAGCGGCGTAAGACGCTCCCTGGTTTCCTCCGCAGCTATGGTGCAACGACGTCCAAATCGCGAGCGATGACGATCGGGCCGCTGTATTTCTCGAGGATTTCGCGCACCATGTCATCTTCCTTCGCGTTTCCGAGAAGGATCCAGTGGGTCAGGATGAGCATTTTTGTTCGGCTCTTGGCGGCGATTTCACCGAGTTCCGAGGCGCTGGTGTGAAATGCTTTCATATACTGCATCCATTCGGCGCCGCCGCTGGAAAGCGCAACGCTTCCCGCATACACCTCGTGAATGAGCGCGTCGCAGCCGTTGCAGGCATCGATCACCGAATCGGCAGGTGACGTGTCTCCCGAAATGACAATCGATTTTCCGCCGGCTTGGAAGCGATAACCCAGCGCTTCCTTCCAGGTTCCGTGCTTCACGAGGAAAGCCTTCACGCTGACGTTCGCGTCCTGATAGATGCTTCCCGGTTGTACGTCATGTGCCGTGACTTTGTACCCCGTCGTATTTGCGCCTTCGAGCCCCGTGATGCGGATGCGGATGTCCTCGGCGTAGGCTTCCAGGATGTGCTCGGCCATCGCCTTGGTGCCAGACGGACCATACAGTTCCAGGGGTTTTGAACGGCGAAGCACCCAGGGGGTGAGAATGAGGTCGGGCAGGCCGAGTGTGTGGTCGGAGTGGAGATGCGTGAGGAAAGCAATGTCCAGCGCCGCGGGATCGAGTGCCGGGACTCCGCGTTGAGAGGCCGAATTGGCCTGGCGCACGACACCTGTCCCTACGTCTACGAGATAGGCTTTCCCGTTCGCAACGATGGCCAGTGACGGCCCTTGGCGAGCCGCATCGGGAGCAGGGTATCCCGTTCCCAGAAACACAATTTCGACGCCGCTGGAGGATCCGGGCGGCGCGGATTGTTGCGCGTGCACTGCAAAAGGGATTGCAGTTACGACGCAGACAAGCACCACTATGAAATGAAAGTGATCTCCGCAAAGGCCTGCGGGTCGAATACGCATGAGCGAATCTCCTCGTGCTTTGAAGTAGCCGCAAGAGTATATAGTCTGAAGCTAAACTGCATTAAGCTGCGAAGCCTTTTTTCACCCTGCGTGCAGCAATCGCATTAACCCAACGGCTGCGTGCGAGAGGCGCGCGCCTCGACGGGAAACCAAATACAGCGAGCGTGGCATCTTGAGTTGGCGGATGCGGACTTCGGCCAGGAGTTTTCTTTCCACTTCCCAGCGGACGCACATGCGCGGGACGATCGCTACGCCCATGCCCATTTGCACGAAGCGCTTGATGCTTTCGATGGTGGGCATTTCGATGTCGCGGCGCAGCGGGGTGCGGTGCTTCTCGAAGAGCTGGATTACGCGCGAACGGTAGGGGGACTCGACGTTGTGCGCGATGAAGGTTTCCTCGCCCAGTTCCTTGATGTCCACTGAGCGGCGGCGCGCCAGCTTGTGCTTTGGCGGGACGACGAACGTCAGCTCATCCTGCAGGATTTCCACGGCTGCCAGTTTTGCATCTTGTGGCACGTAGGAGACGGTGCCGAGGTCCAGGCGGTAATTCAAAACTTCCTGCGGGATGTCGCGCGAAAGCGTGCGATGCATGATCAGCTTCACGCCAGGGTAGAGTTTTCTGTAACGCGCGAGTGCCGGGAGCAGCGCGTGGATCGAGCTTTCATTTACTCCGAGGCGCAATTCGCCGCGGCCCAGGCTTTTCAGGTCTTCCATGCCCTTTTGGATTTCGTCGCGCAGGTTGAGCAGGCGCTCGGCGTAATCGCGCAGGAGTTCCCCCGCGTCGGTGAGTTTTACCTGGCGGGCGCCGCGCACGAGCAGCGGCTGGCCTACCGATTCCTCTAGCTTGCGGATGACGATGCTCACCGCGGGCTGCGTGCGGTAGAGTTTTTCCGCGGCGCGGGAAAAGCTTTGCTCTTTCGCCACGGTTAGGAATACGTGCAATTGGGACAGGTCCATGAAAAATCCTCCGGATCTCGTGCTGTAGCTCGCCTCTTCAGAGGCGAGGTTATTCTTCCTTCCGCGCAAAAACCCCGCCTCTGAAGAGGCGGGCTACAGCAATGGTCATTGCCTCAATCTCGCTATAATGGGAGTTTATAGCACATCCATAAACTATAAATCGTATGCGTGGTGCAGGAAAGGGCGAATTAAAGGGCGAGGCGATCGGATTTTGTCGTGAAGTACGCGGCGAGAAATGGATCTCTAATGCCCGCCGGGGAACAAGATTTCGATGAAGCGAGCTTCTTTATCCCCGCGATTCTCGTACAAGCCCTCGTGGCCGGGTTTTCCGTCGAGCCACACGAAATCGCCCGGCTGCAACTCCTTTTCCGATTTTGTGGAGCGTCCCGAAGAAATCGAGGCGGCGTCTAGCGCGACGATCACCTGGGGAGTGTCGCGCGAAACGGGAGATTCCTCGAGGTCCATCGACTGGTTGGGAAGCACGCGCACGAGCTGTACGCGAGTCTCGCCGGACTCGAGCAACGGCAAGGTGATGTTCGTCGCGGATGTTTTGGAGGGAAGATCGGGACAACTCAGCGGCTCGCCTGGAAGAATCGTGGCGCAATCATTGTGGAAGCCGGTCTGTGGGCGCATCAGCTCAACGGCAATGGTGCGATACGGCGTGTCCCCGTCGACACGCGTTGAATGTATGTAGCCGCCGCGCTGCAGGCGAACCTGGGCGTCCGCATTTTTCTGGTGAACATCCGGCTTACCCGGGATTCCGACCGTGACAAGCTGTTCGCCGATGGCAATGGCGACCGTGTCCTGGTCATGGCGGTGCAGAACGATGGAATCGCCGGGCGAGACCTGCACTTTAAACACTTTCACATAATCATTGTGAAGCGCGAGGTGATGATGGGGTTCCTGGTCCATGGTGATCACACTGGGCGTCTGCGCCATAAGCGGGAGCGGGAGAAGGCACAGGGTCGTAAACCAGGCGGAATAAGCTCTCATTGTTTTTCCTAGATGCGGTCCCAATTTATGCTGGTTCGATGGCCCCGTCAACTGTTCGTGTAAATCCTTATTTAACATATACATATACAGATATATAAATCCCCGCTTATCGGGTGTGTGCACCCCTTTGGCGCGTTTGTAACACAGAATTAACATTCCTCTCATGGAACATTAAGCCCGCGCCGATAGTGTCCCTAGAGCCGGAAGTGTCTCAGGTGTGGACCTTTCCCGGTGGGGACTGGGTCATCTCATTCGAATAAGGTATCAGCTGCAATTTCATGGGGGGAATTTGAACGCACGGAGCAATCCCTATTCAGTTTCAAGGACGGAGTCTAGTCCTAGGACTTCATTTTTAGGAGGAAATGGAATGCGAGTATTCGCAGCAGTGTTGCTGGGCATCAGTCTCGCGGCATCGCCGCTCCTGGCGGGCAACGCCGGGGAGACCGGGAAGGAAGACACGCCCGTAGCGGCGAGTAGCACTTCAAGCTTGCCGGATAAACCCACGGCGGTGAAGCCGGAGGCGTCTGCCGTCGAGAGCGAAATGCAGGAACTTCGTAGCCTTGTAGAGGAACAAAGGGCGGAGCTGGAGTCGCAGCGTGCCGCGCTCAAGGCCGAACAGCTCAAGATGGAGGCGCTGGAGGAAAAATTCAGCGCGACGGCGCCCGCCGGATCGGCGGTTGCTCCTGCGGAAACAAGTGCCGTGATTTCTCCGGCAACTCCAATTTCGACTGCGGTGGCCTCCACGCCGATAACTCCGGTGACTGCCGCAACTGCCATGATGACGCCGCAAAGGAACGAAAACGAGTCGCCGCTGTTTTTTAAGATTGGCGGCGCGGAATTCTATCCTCTCGGTTTCATGGACCTAACGAATATCTACCGCACCACGAACTTGACCGCGCAAGGCGGCGGCACTATTGGAACCAGCTTCGGGTCGATTCCATTTAACAATACCGTTCTGGGCCGCATGTCCGAGGACAAGTTTTCGGCGCAGAACTCGCGCATCGGTTTGAGAACGCATGCCAAGTTCGGAGAGGCGGATGTAACGGGATACCTCGAAGGCGACTTTTTGGGCTATTTGGCTCCGAGCGGCAACGTTACGAGTAACAGCAATTCCTTCCGCTTACGACTCTTTTGGGTGGACTACAAACGGGGAATGTGGGAAGTCCTCGGCGGGCAATCCTGGAGCCTGCTCACACCGAACCGAAATGGACTGTCCGCATTGCCCGGCGACCTCTTCTACGGCCAGGAGATGGATACGAACTACCTTCTGGGCTTGACTTGGACACGCGCCGCGGGGATTCGATTCATCGCGCACCCAACGAATAACTGGGCGCTGGGCGTTTCGGTCGAAAACCCGCAACAGACCCTGCCGAGCACGGTGACGTTACCCTCCACCGTGCCGGCGCAATTCAATGTGCAAGGTACGACGAACGTAACATGCACCGTCAGTGCCACATGCCCTACCGGTACGGTTGCTGTAGTCGTCTCCGCGCCCAATATCTATGGCAATCAGTTTGATACGAACAGCGGGAATACGGCCAGCACAAATGGTGTTAACAACACGAGTATCCCGAACCTCATTCCCGACGTCATCGTGAAAACAGCATTCGATGGCGACCCCGGGGGACATCACATCCATTTCGATGTCGCGGGGCTGTTCCGCACTTTCAAGGCGATGAATCTCGTTCAATCCACATTTGCTTCCGCGACGAGCACCACGCCTGTCACCTCGGTATTCAACACGATCCACGGGGGAGGCGCCGAGGTTGGTCTAAACGTTGAGTTGGTCAAGAACTTCCGATTGATCGGGACGGCGTTTTATAGCTATGGAGGCGGGCGTTATATCGCCAACACCACCGGCCCTGATCTGATCATCCGGCCGGACGGAACCATGTCCGCGATTCATTCCGGATCAGCAATTGGCGGCTTCGAATATCAGGCAACTCCAAAGTGGATGTTTTACGGATATTACAGCGGCGCATATTTTGGGAAGAACACGAACCTGATTGGAACTACCTATTCCGGCTACGGCTACCCTGGCTCTTCCAACAGCGCCGACAGGTACCTTTACGAGCCGACGTTGGGCATTATTCATACCGCCTGGAGGAATCCGAGTTACGGAGACCTAAAAGTGATCACGCAGTTCTCCTACGTCTCGCGCACACCGTGGGCTGTGGCTTCCGGCGCACTGGCGACGGCTCACACTGGAATGATGTACATCGATTTGCGCTACGATTTGCCGTAGAGATTGGCGCAAGAGTTGGCAGCGGCATAGCAAAAAACTCCAAGGCAGTCGCCTGAAACTTTGGCGTTGCCTTGGAGTTTTGTTTTTGGTTTTAGTAGCGCGGGCTTCAGCCTGTGGGGTTTAGTCCTACGAGGACTAACCCCCGCAGGCTGAAGCTCGCGCTACTTTAATTCCTACGCGGCGTCAGGATCGTAATTCAAATTGGGGGCTAGCCAGCGTTCGACGATGCGCAGGTCGAGGCCTTTGCGGCGGCTGTAATCTTCCACCTGGTCGCGGCCGATTTTTCCGACGGCAAAATATTTCGATTCGGGATGCGAAAAATAGAAGCCGCTCACCGAGGCCGCCGGATACATCGCGAAATTTTCCGTCAGCGTGATGCCCGTGTTTTTTTCGGCACAGAGCAAATCGAAGAGCGGACGTTTTTCGGTGTGATCGGGCAGCGCTGGATAGCCCGGCGCGGGGCGAATGCCGCGGTAGCGTTCGCGCATGAGATCGTCAGGGCTGAGATTTTCTTCTTTGCCGTAGCCCCATTCGATGCGCGCGCGTTTGTGAGTGAGTTCAGCGAGCGCCTCGGCCAGGCGGTCCGCGAGCGCCTTGGCCATTAGCGCGTTGTACTCGTCATTGTCTTTTTCAAATTTTGCGACGAGCGGTTCGATGCGCAATCCCGCGGTAACGGCGAACATGCCGAGATAATCCATGCGGCCGCTCTCGCGCGGCGCGACAAAATCCGCGACGGCGTAGCTGGGCTCCTGGTTTCCTTTCACCAGTTGCTGCCGCAGGGTGTGGAATGTCGTGAGCAGGTGGCGCGATTCGTCCGCGTATACTTCGATATCGTCCTGTACGCTATTCGCCGGAAAAAATCCGATCACGGAGCGGGCTTCCAGCCATTTTTCGCGCACGATGCAATCGAGTAATTTTTTGCCGTCGTCGAAGAGTTCCTTCGCTTTCGGGCCGACGCCTTCCTGCTCGAAAATTTTCGGATAGATTCCACGCAGCTCCCAGGCGTGGAAAAACGGCGTCCAGTCTATGTAGGGTACGATTTCTTCGAGTGGCACCGGATTGTAGACGCGCGTTCCGAGGAAGGATGGACGTGGCGGCTCGTACGCGGACCAATCGTAAACGGGCTTCTTATTTCGCGCTTCCGCAAACGGCAAAAGGGGCTGCGCCTTCCGCGAGGAATGTTTTTCCCGCGCGCGCTCCTGCTCTTTGCTGTTTTCATCGATGAATTTATTTTTCATCTCGGCGCTGAGCAAATTTCCCACGACGCCGACGGCGCGCGACGCGTCTTGCACATGGATGACCGGCTGGCGGTAGGAAGGAGCGATTTTCACGGCCGTGTGCGTGCGGCTCGTCGTCGCGCCGCCGATGAGCAGCGGAACGGTGAACCCCTGGCGCTCCATTTCCTTCGCGACGTGCGTCATTTCCTCGAGCGAAGGCGTGATGAGGCCGCTCAGCCCGATCAAATGCGCGCCCGTTTCGCGCGCGGTTGTCAGAATTTTATCGGCGGGAACCATCACGCCGAGGTCAATCACTTCGTAATTGTTGCAGCCCAGCACGACACCAACGATGTTTTTGCCGATGTCGTGCACGTCGCCCTTCACGGTGGCCATGACGATGCGGCCCTTTACGGACACGCCGCCCGCCTGCTTTTCCGCTTCGAGATAAGGTTGCAAATACGCGACCGCTTTTTTCATCACGCGCGCGCTCTTGACCACTTGCGGCAGAAACATGCGCCCCGATCCGAATAAATCGCCGACCACGTTCATCGCGTTCATCAGCGGGCCTTCGATCACTGCCAGCGGCTTGCCGAATTTTTGCCGCGCTTCCTCCGTGTCTTCCTCGATGTAATCCGTGACGCCTTTGACGAGCGCATGTGTGAGGCGCTCTTCGAGCGTGCCGCTTCGCCAGGCGTCTTCTTCCACCACTCCTTTTTCTTTTGCCTTTACGGTTTCCGTAAACGCGAGCAAACGTTCCGTGGCGTCGGGACGCCGGTTCAGCAAAACGTCCTCGACAAGATTCAGCAAATCCTTTGGAATTTCCTCGTAGACCGCGAGCTGCCCCGCGTTCACGATGGCCATGTCCAGGCCGGCCTGAATCGCGCGGTACAAGAACGCGGAGTGCATCGCTTCGCGCACCACGTTCTGGCCGCGGAAAGAAAATGAAATGTTGCTGACGCCGCCGCTCACTTTCGCATAAGGAAGTTTGGCTTTGATCTGCCGCGTGGCCTCGATGAAATCGACGGCGTAGTTGTTGTGTTCTTCGATGCCCGTCGCCACGGTCAGAATATTCGGATCGAAAATAATATCTTCCGGAGCGACGCCCGCCTCTTCCGTTAGAATTTTGTAGGCCCGCGTGCATACTTCCATCTTGCGCGCGAGCGAATCCGCCTGTCCTTTTTCATCGAACGCCATCACGACCATGGCCGCGCCGTAACGCCGCACGAGTCGCGCGCGCTCGCGAAACGCCTCTTCGCCTTCCTTCAGGCTGATGGAATTCACGATGCCGCGGCCCTGAATGCATTTCAGGCCGGCTTCGATAATTTTCCAGTTGGAACTGTCAATCATGATCGGCACGCGGGCGATGTCGGGCTCCGCCGCGATGTGATGCAGGAATGTGGTCATGGCCTGCTCGGAATCGAGCATGGCTTCGTCCATGTTGATGTCGATGATCTGCGCGCCGTTTTCAACTTGCTGCCGCGCCACCGAAAGCGCCGCTTCGAGTTCACCGGCGAGAATCAGCTTGGAAAATTTGGGCGAGCCGGTGACGTTGGTGCGTTCGCCGATATTGATGAAGCGCGAATCGGGCCGCACCACGAGCGGTTCGAGGCCGCTGAATCGCGTGTAGCGCTCGGGCTTCGAGAGCACGTGCGGCTTCACTCCGCGCACGGCCTCGGCAATCGCGCGGATATGCGCGGGCGTCGTTCCGCAGCAGCCGCCGGCGATGTTCAGCCAGCCGTTGGAAGCAAATTCACCGAGATCGGCGGCCATGCGTTCCGGCGTTTCATCAAATCCGCCGAACGCGTTGGGAAGCCCCGCGTTCGGGTGGCAACTTATGTTTACGGGAGCGAGGTGCGAAAGCTCCTCGATGTACGGGCGCATCTGCTTCGCGCCGAGGGCGCAGTTGATGCCCACGCTCAGCAGGTCCATGTGCGAAACGGAAATCCAGAACGCTTCGACTGTCTGCCCGGAGAGAGTGCGCCCGCTCTGATCGGTGATGGTGACGGAGACCATGACCGGGACGCGCCGCCCGGACGCTGTAAAATATTCGTCATTGTATTGGCTGATGGCGAAGAGCGCGGCCTTGGCGTTCAGCGTGTCGAAAATCGTTTCGAGCAGCAGAATATCCGCGCCGCCTTCGACGAGGCCGCGGGCCTGCTCGTAATACACTTCGCGCAATTTGTCGAACGTGACGCCACGTGAGGCGGGGCTGTTCACATCCTGCGACATCGATGCGGTGCGATTGGTTGGCCCCATCGATCCCGCGACGAGGCGAAATTCGCCGGGATGCGCGGCTTCGTATTCGTCGGCCACTTGCCGGGCGATTTTCGCTCCGGCAACGTTGATTTCGTGAACGCGGCTTTCGAGTCCGTAATCGAGCGCGGAAATTCCGTTGGCGTTAAACGTGTTGGTCTTGATGATGTCGGCGCCGGCTTCGAGATATTGGCGCTGAACCGACTGCACGATCTGCGGCTGCGTTATATTTAAAATATCGAAGTTCCCGCGCAAGTCCCGCCCGTGCTTCCGGAATTGCGCACCGCGGAATGCCGCTTCATCAAGCTGCTGCCCCTGAATCATGGTGCCCATGGCGCCGTCCAAAACGACGATCCTCTCCTTCAGGAGATTTTTCAGGCCGGCGATTCGTGTTTCTCTTCGATCCAACGATGAGCTCCCATGTTGCAAAGCGGCGCAGGAATTCAGCAGGCCGCGCAAATCCGGGGCACGCTCTTCAAAAGAGTGTTACAAATATCTCTCTGGTAGTTTACCGGAGAGAGCATGATGCCCGTATTTACATTGTCCCATCCTGAACACTTCCCGGCAAATCGCGTTCCTCTTGATGCAAACAAGCGTCGTACTTGCCTTCGCCTGGCGGCAACTTTACTGGCAGTGGTGATTGTCATGACGTTGCACCCAGCTAAAACCGGCGCTCAGGGTTCAAGAGTTGCGGCCGCACTGGAGGGCACGGTGAGGGATAGCAGCGGCGCCGCGATTGCCGGAGCAGCTGTTCTCGTTCGCAATGTTTCGACAAATCAGGCTCGCGACTTGAAAACGAATGAGGAGGGGACTTTTCGCGCGGAGGCGTTGCCGGTCGGGTCCTACGAAGTGCAAGTGGATCAATCTGGCTTTGCATCCTACCGGCAAGTTGACCTCGAATTGACGCTGGGCCAAACTACGCATCTGGATATCATTCTTGTTCCCGCAACGCTTTCCGAGAAAGTCAGCGTGAACGCGCAACAACAAGCATTCGATCTCTCGCAAGCCTCCGTCGTGTCTCCGGTCGACCGCGAGAGAATTGAGGAATTGCCTGTTCAGACGCGCAACTCTCTGGATTTTGTTCTCCTTGCGCCCGGCGTGTTGAGCGCCCCGGCGGCGCCACCTGTGGCCGGAGCCGCGCCGCTCGCGGGCAGCGGCTTTACGTTCGGCGGTCTGCGCGCCCGCAGCAATACCATTTCAATCGATGGGCTCGACAACAACGATGAGTACACGGGATCGAGCCGCACCGAGCTATCGCCGGAAATCGTGCAGGAATTTCAAGTCGTTCAGAACGGACTCTCGGCGGAATCGGGCGGGGCTTCCGGCGGCTCGATCAACGTCATCACGAGAAGCGGGGCAAATACGATTCACGGGGACGCATTCATTTTTGCGCAGGATGCGTCGCTCAACGCGCGCGACCCTTTTGAAGACGAACCGGGAAAGCCCTCGTTCCGCCGCTTTCGCGAGGGTTTATCGTTGGGCGGACCTATCGTCAAGGATCGAACTTTTTATTACGTGGCGATCGAGCAGGAGCACAATCGCGGCCAGAACGGCTCGGAAATTGATCCCGCCGTTGCAGCCACGATCAATTCTTTTCTGGCGACGGGCGCGTTCCCGAGCCTCGCGACGCGCGCGATCACCACAAACTTTTTCCCCATCTCGCGAGCGGAAACCGAAGCCGCGGGCAAGCTGGACCATCAGCTCACAAAAAATACTTCGCTGATGCTGCGCTACGCCTTCACGAACAACCGCGAGGCGGGCGACGCGTTCAACACCAGCGGCCTTGCGGATGTGAGCGCGCGCGGCAGTAGCTTCATTGCCGATAATGCGCTCTCCGGCTCCCTGACTACAGTTTACGGCTCCGACGCCGTTGGCGATTTGCGTTTCCAGGCGGCGACGCGCCATGCCGTTCTTCACCCGACGCAACCGATAGGGCCGGAAATCAACATCGCGGGGATTGTGGATTTCGGACGGCCCTACGCCGGGCTAAGCGAGCGCCGCGAAAATCATTATGAGGCGGCCTACACCTACACGCGTACGGCCGGAAAACATATTTGGAAAGCAGGCGCTGTCGTGAATCGCGTCAGCCTGCGAGCCTCGGCTGCGGATGGTTTTGGCGGCATCTACCTCTTCAACACTCTTCAGGATTTTCTCGCCGGCCAGCCCAGCCAATTTCGTCAGGCGTTCGGCAATCCCGCCGTGGATCTTCCGGTCACTAATTTTGGCGGTTTCGTCCAGGATCACTATTCGCCCGCTTCGCGAGTTTCAATCGATTTTGGAGTGCGCTACGATTTCGAGCGGCTTCCGAGCGAATTCAACCCGGCCGCGCATAATTTCAGCCCGCGAATCGGACTGGCATGGACCCCATTTTCCCGGTGGGTGCTGCGCGCCGGCTACGGAATATTTTTTGACCGCTACGTCCTCGCCGATCTGGCGCAGGCCGTTGACATGAATGGCTCTCAGGGATTCCAGCAGGTGGCGGACGGCAGCGCGGCGGCGAATTTATTTTTGGCGTCGCAGGGCGGGCCGCTGGCATCTGCGCTGCCGGGGATTGCGCCGTCCATCTTTCGTCCCGACCCAAACATGGCCACTCCCTACAGCCAGCAGGCGAGCGTTGGGACGGAACACGAAGTAGCCAAAAATCTTTCTGTGCGCGCCGATTTTCTGTTTGTTCGCGGCGTGAACCTGGCGCGCACCCTCAACATCAATCTTTTGCCGCCGGTGATTCTGACAGCGTCGAACTCCGCCAGCTTCGGCGTCGCGAATCCCACTCCGCAACAAATCGGCAGGGAAGTTTTTCCGCTGGGCCGGGTCAACGCACAATTTAACGATATCTACGAACTCTCGAATTCAGCGACTTCGACGTACAAGGGAATTTCCTTCACGCTGAACCGCAGAATGAATGATGAGCTGGCATTCTCGGGCAGTTACACGCTTTCCCGAACGGTCGACGACGCTTCCGATTTCTACGAGCAGCCGCAGAATCCCTTTCTTCTGGCGCAGGAAAACGCTCTCTCGCTGCAAAATCAGTTGCAGCGTTTTGTTTTTAATGCGCTGTGGGAGTTGCCGATCGGCGACGAGGAGGACAAGCCCGCGAATCAGCCGGACAACGCGGGCTGGCTGACTCGAACGTTTCGTCACATCGAAGTTGCGCCGATTTTTACAGCGGGAAGCGGCCAGCCGGTAAACCCGCTGACGGGACTCGATTCCAATCAAAGCCATGCGTTTCCGCTTTCCGCGAGGCCGCTCGATATGGGGCGAAACTCGGTTCGCAACCCAGGAATAGTCAACATGGATTTCCGCGTTCTGAAATATTTTCCGTTTGGTGAGACTCGGCACCTCGATGTGGTCGCGGAATTTTTCAATCTCTTCAATCATCCGAATGTTCTTGAAATCAATCCCGTGTATGGTTCAGGGCTCGCGCCGATCGCCGGGTTTGGCGCACCGATTGAAGGATTGGGCGCACGACAGGTCCAGTTTTCGCTCGATTTTGAGTTTTAAGTGACGCGAGCTTCAGCCTGCGGGGTTTGGCCTTGCAAGGACTAACCCCCGCAGGCTGAAGCCCGCGCTACTTGAAGCCCGCGCTACTTGAAGCTAAGAAAACAGATCGAGAATTTCTTCGTAGCGTTTAAACGGAGGGATCAAGTAAGCGCCGGCAATTCCCAGGTGGCGGGCTCCTCTCGCCCAATCGAGCAATTTGCGCGCCANNGGCACTTCGTTATGCAAGCGCAGGGCCTGCTTGTAGCTGCTGAGCGGCCACAGGCCAACCAGGATGGGAATCGGCGCTTTTCCGCCCATGCGGTTTAGAAATTGTTCCCAGTGTTCGGGATCGAAAATCGGCTGGGTCATGGCGAAGTGCGCGCCGGCCTCGACCTTCAAGTGAAATCGCCGCAGTTCTTCGTCGAGGTCCTCGGCGAGAGGATTCACCGCAACTCCGATCGTGAAATTCGTCGCGCCGCCGAGATTTTTTCCGCCCCAATCCTGCCCTTGATTGAGCTTGGCCATGACTTTCACGAGGCCGATGGCATCGACTTCATAGACGCCGAGCGACTCCGGATAGCTGCCGACGGAAGGCGGATCGCCGGTAACGGCCAGGACATTGCGCACTCCGCCCACGGCCCACGCGCCGAGCAGCATGGCTTGCAATCCGATCAAGTTGGCATCGCGCGTCGTGAGATGCGGAATCGTTTCGATGCCGCGGGCTTCGAGCGCGCCGGAAAGCGAAAGCGCGTCCATGCCCACGCGCGCAAGCGGTCCGCTGTTGACGTCGATGGCGTCCACTTTTTTTGAGGCCATCACGTTTTGCACTTGCTCGAGAACCCGATCGATCGAGGTTCCTTTCGGCGGATCGATTTCCACCGAAATCACGAATTTCTGCGCCTGAATTTTTCGCCACAGCGAGCTTTCCGGTTCCCGCGCAGCTACGGGCCGCGCCTCGGCAACAGTTTCGACTACGGTCACGGCGCGCGTGCCCGTGGCCGGATGCATGCCTTCCACCGCCTTGACCATCGCGCGAATATGTTCCGGCGTGGTTCCGCAGCATCCGCCGAGAATTCGCGCGCCCAATACCACGGCCTCGCGCGCGAAGAGATCGAAATATTCCGGCGACGATTTCGGATAGATGACGCGATCGCCGGCGCGCTGCGGAAATCCCACGTTCGGCATGGCGCTCATCGGAAAAGAACCCGCGACCGCGGCGAGATCCTGCAGAATTCGCAAATGATCCTGCGGGCCCACGGAGCAGTTCGCGCCGATGACCTGCACGCCGCGCTCATGCAAAAGCGCCCAGGCATCTTTCGGCCGCGTGCCGCTGAAGGTGCTGCCCTCCTCGGAATACGTCATCTCCGCGACGATGGGCAGCCGCGAGAACGAACGAATCGCTTCGATGGCCGCGACAAGTTCGGCGGGATTTCCAAAAGTTTCCAGAACAAAAAAATCCACGCCGCGTTCTTCGAGCGCCTCGGCCTGCTCGCGAAAAATTTCCAGGAAATGTTCCGGCGTGGCTTCGCGCTCATCGCGGAAGACGCCGAGCGGCCCGATCGATCCGGCGATCAGGACCTCGTGCCGGGCGGCTTCGCGGGCCTCGCGCGCGATTTTTACGCCGCGATGATTAAATTCAGTGACGCGGTCTTCCAGGCCAAAGGCGCTCAACTTATTGCGGTTGGCGCCAAAGGTGTTCGTTTCAATGATGTGCGCGCCGGCTTCCAGATAGGACATGTGCACGCGAAACACTTCTTCGGCGCGCGTAGCGTTCAGTTCGTCGACGCAGCGCTGCGGCCCCAGAGTTTCATAGAGCAAGGAGCCCATGGCTCCGTCGGCGATCAATACCGAGCCGCGAAGCCTTTGTTGGAATTCGTCGATTCTCATGGTTTGAAACAAAGTTCCAGTAGCACAGCCACTCCTGGCTGTGCGGTTTGGGAAGCGGTAAGTACATCAATCCTGTACATCTCTGTACGTCGATTCAGCACAGCAACGATCACGTAACCGCACAGGCAAGAGTGCCTGTGCTACTAAAGGCTATTTCTGGTGCGCAATTAAAAGCATCAGGCCGAAGACGACCACGGGAATCAGGGCCAGCATAATGTAAAACAGGATTCGCCGCAGCAGTGGCGAGCGCTTCTGTCTCCAATTTTTGATTTCGAGCCGGTCGGCGACGCCCACTTTTTCCGGGTGCTCCAAATCCAGCGCGAATTCGTGCGCGTTCGGATATCGCTTGTTGGGATCGCGCTCGAGGGCCCGGTAAATTATTTCCTGCAGCTCGGGCGAAATGTCCGGATTGACCTCGCGCGGCGGAATCGGATGATTCAACAAGCGCTCATTCATAATCACGAACGGATTGGGCCCGGTGAACGGCACTTTTCCGGTCAGCATTTCATAAAACATCACGCCGAGAGAATAGACGTCGCTCCTGGCATCGCCCCGTTTTCCCTTCACTTGCTCGGGAGAAATATAATCCGGCGTTCCCATAGCCTCGGTCAGCTTGGCAAAAGTCAGGCGGCGCGAACCGGCGTTCGCGGCGATGCCGAAATCGATGAGCTTCACCTGATCGTCCGGTCCGACCATAATATTTTCGGGTTTCAGGTCGCGATGAACGACTCCCTGACTGTGAATGTAATCGAGGGCTTTGCACAGAGCGAGAGTGATCCGGATGGCGCGCTCCTGCGGAAGCGGCTTTTGTTCGTTCAGGATTTGCCGCAGCAAGCGGCCGTCCACCCACTCCAGAACCATGTAGCGCCGGCTGCGCTCTTCGTCGTTCAATACGCGAACGACGCCGGGGTGAACGAGCTTCTTGCCGATTTCTTCTTCCCGTTTGAACCGGTCGTACAGGACCGGGTCAGCTTCCATTTCCGCATGAGGAATTTTGATGGCCACGGCCCGGCCGTCGCGCGTGTCGATCCCGCGAAAAATAGAGGCCATGCCGCTTCTGGCGACCAAGCCATCGATGCGGTAATGATCAAGCAAATCGCCGGGCTGGAATTCGCTCATTGAGAAGGCAGGTCAGCGGCAACGCAAAGACAGCGGCGAACCTGAATCAGTACAGTTTGTAGGGCCGTCCGCGGTACATCCCCATCCGCTCGACGCCCCGAATCCGGATTAACTGGACGCTGATATTATCGCCGCCGCCTCGTTCATTGGCAAGAGCCACCAATTTCTCCGCGGCGAGATGGAGATCCTGGCCCTGGCCGCAAATCGCGGCCATTTCCGTGGCGTCCACCATCCCGTGCAGACCATCCGAGCAGAGAAGAAGAACATCGCCGGCGAAAATCTGGTGGTCGTCGGTGTCCACATTGGCAATCAATTCGGTTCCAAGCGAGCGGCTCAGGATGTGGTTGGTTTCACCCTCGGCCGCTTCTTGCGCGGTGACAAACCCAAGGCGCACTTGCTCGCTGGCAACCGTGTGATCGCGAGTGATCTGTGCCGCTTTGCCGTTCCGGATCAGATAGCAGCGCGAATCGCCCACATGCGCCACGGACACCCGGTCGTACCGCAACGCGCAAGCCACAATCGTGGTCGCCATGCCCGCCGAAGTCCGCCCGCCTGTTACGGCGTGCTCGAACACGCAAGTGTTGGCCTGTTGAACCAGCCGCTGCAGCGCCGCGGAATGCGATTCCCCGTCCTTGCAATTGTGGAATCCCGCCACCATGCTTTCCACCGCGATGCGTGACGCGACTTCCCCTTGCTCTTGCCCGCCTACCCCGTCCGCCAGCACAAACATCCACCCGTGCGTACGCACCTGCGCGGGAGTCGCAGGCGACGCGTAACCCAGGTAGTCTTCGTTGTGATCGCGGACTCGCCCGACGTCGGTGCGCTCCACGAATTCGAGGTCAAGCATATGGCCGGAGGCGGAACTTTTCTTTGGAACGACCCAGGGCGAACTGTTCTGGGTCGCGTTTCCCGCAGGCTCCCCAAGGATTTCACTCACATCTGAAACGGAAATTCGGACAGGCGTAATCGCCTGTCCGAATTTCCTCGCTAACTGAGCTATGTTCATATTACACCATTACGTCCGACTGGTGACCAGGGTAGTACGGCCGGTGGCTTTGCTGGTTCGAAGGAAGTAAATCCCTCCGTAAATGCCCCACACTGCCGCAATCCCCAAAGCCAGGAACGGTTCCATTTTCGTGCCGTATCCCATGAAAGGAAGCACGATGTAGGCGGCCATGCAAATCAGATTCGCGGCTATGCCGAAAAGCGGAATAAGCATGTGCCGGAGGAAGCTGTAGTTCGGGTGTCCCTTGTAGCAAAAGATGCAGGTTACGCAGCTCAGCATGTAAAGGACGAATGTCCCGAAGTTGGAAGCCAGAGTAATGGTGAGCAGGCTGTTCGGCATTTTGGCCATGGTGTCATGCGACACATAACCAAAGCTTGACCAGAACCCATGAGGCAGGGCCTGGATCGTGGCGTCCGGAAGAGCGCCGGCATCGCCGAAGAGCATCAGCAGAGCAACGACCCCGAAAATCGCGGAGATCACGGCCAATGCCCAAATGGCGCGGTGCGGGCTCAGGTTCTTTTCGTGCAGCATGCCGAAATGTTCCGGCACTTCTGCGTCTTTGCCCATGGCGTAGGTGACGCGCGCCCCGGTGTTGATGCAGGAGAGCGTCGTGCCGATCAGCGCCAGGAAAACGGTTACGGCTTCGATCAGCATGAAGGCTCGCCCATGTCCGTGGAACAGGGCATCGCCGACCATGATCATCATGTCGCCGATCGGCGCCGATGAGCCGGTCGCGGTCGACATCGGGTAGCCGCTATTTAAGAAGTAGTTTGCGGCAAAATACTCGAAGAGATAGCAGAAGGCTCCTTGAACCAGGAGTGAGGTGATAACCGCGATCGGCACGTCGCGCTTGGCGTTTTTCGCCTCGCCGCCCATCGCTGTCACCGATTCAAATCCGACCAGGATGAGAATGGCCACCGTGGCTTGCACGAACATCCAGTTGAAGTTGTGAATTGCTACTACGGATTTGGCGTTCGGATGAGCCTGGAACACCGGCGGAGTGCTGGTGTCATACATGTCGTAGCTGACGAGATAAGGAACAGGCTTTCCGGCGGCGTCGAGCTTGGGTTGCGGCACCATGTTGGCATCACGAGTGATGACATCGGTTGCCGTTCCATTGACCGTTTGGCTGGTGGTAGCGAATTGGTAGTTGTAGCCCTCGCCCGAAACCGAGTCAAACTGCCATGCTTCGCTTCCCGGAGGATGGCTCATGCGGTAACCGATGGCCATGACCGCGAATACGATCAGCGCTGAGATTTGAATCACGTTGATGGCGATGCTCACCGCCGTGGATCCGTTAACCCCTCGGTGAGCGATATACGCAACGGCGAAAGAAAACACGATCGCGATAAGCATCATGAACATCGGACCTGGATTCGCCGCGCTCATGAAGTTCGGCCACAGTGTCCCTGTGATGTAACCGCAGAAAACTCCCGTGACCGCGACCATCACACCGGGGTAAATCCAGTAATAAAGATGGGAACCCCAGCCGACGATGAACTTCATCAAGCGGGCGTATTTCCAGGCTTTATCGTGATTCAGGAAGGACTGTTCCGCGAAGTAGTAAGAGCTGCCCGTGCCGGGATACAGCTTCGCCATTTCCGCGTAACACACTGCCGTCGCTAGACACAATAGAAGCGCGAAAACGATGCCAATCCACATCGAAGGGGCCGTGGATCCTTCAGTCGCCTGTGGTGCAAAAGTGAGCCAAAGGAATGCACCGGGTGCGATGAGCGCCATGGCGTTCATCGTCAACCCGGTTAATCCTAAGGTTGGTGTCATTTTAACTTCGCCGGTATTCTCCGCCATGTATTCTCCTTATATATTCTTTATCTCGCTGCTGAATCCTAAAGCCGTAAAACCACTGCACGAACCAAATGTTGTGCCGAGGGACGAGATACTAGTGGGGTGCTCTGGGGTAGTAAAATGCAACGTTTCGATGCCCCAAATTACGGATTCATATGGCTGTCACGCGGGGTTGAAAGAGGCAGGGGGAAAGCGTTTCGGGACGAGAATATCGAAGTCGTAAATTCACGGCCAAGGGACCAATCCTTATAATTCATTGATTCCGATGGATTTGCATGTGCCGCCCGCCCATCCGCTCTCCGGCGCCGCCTGGTTTCCCGATTCATATACACAGGAAGGTGCGGGTTGACCTATCCACTTCTTCGATTCATTCCATAAGGATATGCGAGGGCGCGGAAATAGATCCCTCCTATCTTCGATTTCTCGGAGCGATCCTCCGGATGCGATGGACTGCGCGGCAATAGTAATTATTGTTGGAGCCGCGCGTGGGGTTCCGAGGCGAGTGTGATATTTTAGCCTGCGTCAGAAATGGCGACGCAAAATCTTTTTGCTGTGAACCGGGGGATTTCGGAATGAAAGCCGTGGGTTTCCTGATGTTGCCGGCGGGATGGTTCCTGGTGCTGGCCGCGATTGTGCTTTTCGCGGTGCCGCCTTTGCGGGCCGCGTTTGTTCTGGCCGGCGTTGCTGTGGAGACGTTAGGATTGGTCCTCGTATTCCGAGCGCATCTGATTCCGCGTGAGGAAAAAAGATAATTCCATGCCCGCCCAGAAACTCACGGAAGTAACGACGGTCGCCTGCCTCTTCTTTATCTTTCTGGTTCCGCTCGCGGCCGCGGGCCTCGCCATCATGAACGTCGGCCTGGGACGCTCGCGCAGTGCCGGCCATATGATGATGGCTTCGCTCTGCGCTCTTGCGGTGGCCGGCTTGGCTTATTTCGTTTGCGGATTTGCCTGGCAGGGATTCATTGGAAGCCCCGCTCATTTCTTCGATTTTTCCGGGAAGAGCTGGAACTGGATTGCGGCGGAGCCGTTCTTTTTTCGCAAACTCGCTTTTGACGGTTCCGCGGCATCGCTCGCCGCGGTGTTCCAAATTTTTTGCGTGGGCCTTGCAGCGTTGATCCCGCTCGGGAGCGGCGCGGACCGATGGCGTCTTCGGGCCATATGCCTTTCGACTGCGATGCTGTCCGCGTTGACGTATCCGCTTTTCGCGCATTGGGTGTGGGGNNACGATTCAAGTCGTGGGCGGACTTACGGCTCTGGCGGTCACGTGGATCCTCGCTCCGCGGCGCGGAAAATATTCCGCGGACGGAATGGCGCCGGCGATCCCGGGCCACAATGTGGTTCTGGTCCTGTTCGGTTGCGTGCTGGCACTTGTCGGCTGGATTGGCCTCAATTCCGCCGGCGCGATCCTCTTTACAGGAGGCGAACCTTCCGGCGCCGCGCTGATCGCCATCAATACCATGCTCGCCGCGTCGGCTTCGTCGCTTACAGCGGCCGCGATTACGAAAGTTCGCTTCGGCAAACCCGATGCTTCGCTCACCGCTAATGGCTGGGTCGGCGGTCTCGTTGCCAGCAGCGCCTCGTGCGCATTCGTGATTCCCGCGGAAGCCGTGGTGATCGGTTCGATCGCCGGCGCCGTCATCATTTTTTCCGTGGAGTGGTTTGAGCTGCGCATGGAAGTCGACGATCCGGGCGGCTCTATTTCCGTGCACGCCGTCGGAGGCATTTGGGGGATTCTCGCGCTGGGCGTGTTCGGCCAGTTCCAGCGGCCCGTGTTGAATGTGGCGGCAAGATCACTGACTTCGGGAGGGAACGGAATTACTTCCGGCCAGTGGCTCGCTCAGTTGATAGGCATCGCCACGCTTCTGGGCTTCGTCTTGCCGCTGACTTACGGCGTGAATCTGCTGCTCAACCGCTTCTATCCTTTCCGCGTTTCGGTCGAAGGAGAGCGGCAGGGCATGGACCTACACGAGTTGGGCGCCGGTGCGTATCCGGAATTTGTGACGCACACCGACGAATTCTTTCCTCGCTAAAACATTTGCTGGAATTTCCGCTGCTAATAATAAGGAACAATTTGTGCCATTTTGGGACCGGCCTTCCCGGACAAGGCAATAAACTTTTCAATCGAATCCATCCGCTCTTTGAGTTTGTCTTTGCGCCGGCGCTGCCGCAAGCTGCATAAGGAAGTTATAAATAATTCATAAAGGATTTCTTGGTGGCCTTGGCAAATATTGCGCTATCTTCCACTTCAGAGAAAGATCGAGGGTCCGCCGTGCGGCTCGTAACCACGGGCCTTCGACATGGAATCGCATTGGTGTGCGTTGCGGCCGCGCTTTTTTCGAGCCTGCTTCTGCAACGCCTGTTTCCTTATCCGTTTTTGTTCCTGTTCTTTGCCGCGGTCATGGCCAGCGCCTGGTTTGGCGGGACGTCGCCTGGATTTTTCGCGGTTTTTCTTTCCACGGTGGCCGTGGACTACTATTTCGTTCCTCCGTTTCATTCCTTCGCCGTCAACGCAACGGATACGGCGTACTTTGTGGCGTTCGTCGTTTCCGCTCTCGCTGCGAGTTGGGTCAGTTCTTCAAAACGAAGCAGCGAGGAAGCTCTTCTGGAGGCCCGCGATCACCTGGAGGCGCGCGTGGCCGAGCGCACCGGGGAGCTGCAAAAAACGATTGCCGAGCTGCAGGAGAACGAGCGCCAGAAGGAACAACTGGAAAGCGAAAAGTCCGCTCTATCCGGCCAGCTGGAAGCTCGAAAGCTGGTGGAGCGCGCGAAAGGGATCCTGCAACGCGAAATGAAAATTGGCGAGGAAGAAGCCTATCGCACCATGCAGCGGCAGAGCCAGCAAATGCGCAAGTCCATGAAGGAAATCGCGGAGTCCGTCATCCTGAATGACGAATTGAAGCGCGGCTCGCAATAATCCGTGGGCCCGCGGGTTTATGCAGCGCCCGCCTTCATGCGGGCATCTGCGTGAAATTGAAATGCCCGCCTGAAGGCGGGCGCTACATAAACATAAAATTGCGTGGGCGTTGCGAATCGCTGCAATTAAAAGTTTGAATTTGACTAAGCGGAGAGAAAGGCCGCACACTGCGCTTGAAATTAAAAAAGTGAAGAGGCCGATTCGCCGCAGGCCACGTTTCATTTCGACGACGAAATGAAACGCCGCGCGGCAAACCTCTCCCGCATTGTTCTTCTCGGACACGACGCCGTGTCCAATCAATCGCAACATAACGCTCGACGACGAGCCAAAGAGTAAGCCCTGAACGGCCCTTGACCGGATTTGTGTCTTCCGGATCTTGAGCGATTTCCGTTCCATTAGCGGGCTTGTGTCTCTTTTGGCTCAGGGACGGCGTTCCGAGGAGAGGCGATGCGAGTTTTATGGGGAATTGCGGATTTTGGCCGAGCGATGCACAGAGAAATCCGATTTGGAGAGTTGTCTCGCGCGCCGCTTCGATTGCTGCGGCTGGAGTGGCGAGGGGAAGTTGCGGAATGCGATTGGCTGGCGCGGCCCGCGGATGAATGGGACCGGGATTTGCCGCGGCAGGTGAGCGGCGAAACTGTTTCGGAGCAAGCGTTGCGGGACGCGATCGCCGTGCGTGAACTGCTTTTCCATGCGCTGCCCGGAGTCGAGACCGCATCGCTCCGTGCATTCCGGCAAGCGGCCGGCGGATCGCCCGAGTTGATCATCACGGGCGCGGCGACTCGAGGAGAACAAGTTCCTCGAAATATTTCTTCGACGGCGATGCGGGCGAAATTGCTGGGCTTCCAGTTCTGGTTGGAAGGCGGAATTTTAGAAACATTGCAGTCCGAAGAATGCGCGATGAGTTTTTGACTAGGAGGCGCCTTGGCAATCGGGAAAAAATTGCCGGTGACTGCGAGCAGAAAACACCGTCAAGGTTCCCGGTTTCTGGGACGCCGCCTGGTGCAATACAGCAAGGCCGCGGTGAGGGGAACGTGATCCGTCTTTCTTTGGCGAATTTTTTGAACTGACTCGGCCAGGTTTCAGAAAAAGCAATCCAGCACCAAGACTCACGATCATTCATTTTTCAAAGGAGAATTGAAATGTCAGACATACCTCGGTACAGAACAGGAAGGTTATCGTTATCCGCAAAGTTTTCCCGCTTGCGCGAACGCCTTCGCAGCCCGGAATGGCGCAAGTACGGAACAGCTTTGCTCGCCGGCAAAGGCATCGGCATCGCGCTGGTGCTGGTGGTTATGGCCGTCGTTTCCGTATTCGTTGGCGGACATGCTTTTGCGGCCGATCCGGATCTTAAGGGAAACGATATTGTTAATCCTGTAAACACCGCGTGGACACTCATCGCCGCGTTCCTCGTGTTCGGCATGCAAGTCGGCTTCACAATGCTCGAAGCCGGCTTCTGCCGTTCCCGCGAAACCGTGAACGTCCTCGTCGAATGCGTCGTGGATACCTGCCTTTGCGGAATTCTCTTCTATGCCGTCGGCTTCGCATTTATGTTCGCACACGGCAACGGCTTCATCGGCTACCACTGGTTCTTCCTGCAGAACGCCCCGGCCACTTATGAAACCACCGGCGTCGCGTTCCTCGCCGTTTGGATCTTCCAATTCGCCTTTGCCGATACCTGCTCGACCATCACCTCCGGTGCGATGATCGGGCGGACCGGCTTCGTCGGCGACCTTCTGTACAGCATTTGCGTCACGGGCTTCATTTACCCGGTCATCGGCCACTGGGCCTGGGGACCGGACGGCTGGCTGGCCAACATGGGCAGTGACGGCCACTTCTGGGCGAGCTCCGGAATGGGCTTCCATGATTTTGCCGGGTCCACGGTCGTTCACACCATCGGCGGTTTCATCGCCCTGGCTGGAGCGATTGTTCTCGGCCCACGCCTCGGCCGCACCTTCAAGCGCGACGGCGGCACGCCGATGCTTCCGCATGATTTGACCATCGCGGTTAGCGGCGGACTGATTCTCTGGTTCGGCTGGTACGGCTTCAATCCGGGCAGCACTCTCTCGGCCATGGACTTTGTAGGCATCGGCCGCGTCGCCACGAACACCACGCTCGCTGCATGCGCCGCCGGTCTTACCTCCATCATCTACGGCTACATCATGACCAAGAAGTGGGACGCGGGCTACACCACGAACGGATTTCTTGCCGGACTCGTGGCCATTACGTGCCCCTGCTATTGGGTCACGCCGACAGGCGCTATCATCCTCGGCGGCGTTGCCGGCGTGCTGGTCATTTTGGGAGTCGACCTGCTGGAATATCTGAGAATCGATGATCCCATCGGAGCAGTCCCAGTTCACGGCTTTTGCGGAATCTGGGGAACGATCTCACTCGGGCTATTCGCCTCCGGGCAATTCGGCGCGACAGGGCCACTCGCTCCTGACAATAGCGCCCCGCTAAAGGGCCTGTTCTACGGCGGCGGAACGCAAGTGCTGGTTGCGCAAATTATCGGCAGCGCTTGCATTACGCTGGCGACGTTCGCGGTGGCCATGATCGTCATGCTCGCAGTCAACGCAACTGGAACTTTGCGGTTACCGGCAGAGGCCGAACTTTACGGTATGGACTTGCACGAGCATGGCATTTCGGCTTACCCCGAATATGTCATTACCGCGCTCGGCTCACCTAAGGGCTTGCCGGCACACCAGCAACCATCCGGCTCACCGGTGAAGGCAACCGCACCGGCGCACGGCGACTAAACAGCAGGGCGTCCCGAATCGCAGGATTCCTCTCGGGACGCCCAATGCCTCAACCCTGCACCGTGTCTTCCCGGATTTTGNNNNTGAAAGCACGGTTGTAAACGGAATTGACGCAGTTCGGGACAGATGGAGATTTGCATCCGCTATCGCACATTGAGGACATGAAAATATGATGACTAAACTAGAAGTGATTCTCCAGCCATCCAGGTTTGACGCGGTCAAAGAGGCCCTGACGGAGCTCGGCATCGGCGGCATGACCATCAGCGACGTGCGCGGGCACGGACGGCAAAAGGGGCACACGGAGGTCTACAAGGGCCGCGAATACACCGTCGATCTCGTCCCCAAGGTCAAGCTCGAGATTATCGTGGCGGATGACCAGATCGACTCCGCCGTCTCCGCGATTCTAAAAACCGCGTCGACGGGCAAGATCGGAGACGGAAAAATCTTCCTGTACAAAGTGGAAGAGGTCATCCGCATTCGCAATCAGGAACGCGGCGTGGTTGCTCTGTAATTAATCGAGTTTCACGCGGGGCCGAGTCTCGCTTTGACCGCCATCATGGCGAGACCCGCGTGGGTCATCTGGCCGCGGCATCCCGCAAAAGCCTGCCGGTCTTTTGTGGACGCCGCGGCATTTTGACCGAATCGTTTCGGACTCGATGCGATCCTGAATCCTTTGTAACGGCGGGCCGATGAAAAAGAAGAACCGCAAACGGCGCAAGCGCAGGCAGTCCGCGAGGCACGCAGCCCCTGGCGTTCACGCCACGCGGCGCCACAGGATCAAACAGAAGAAAACCGATGCTGTTTCCGTGCCGTGGCTCCGCATTATTCCCACGGTTACCGAGGATGACTCCGGTACGAATGTTTCCAGTGGATTACCTTTTGTTCGCAATGGCAGACGCCACTCCCCGGATTTTGATTTGTATTTGCCGGAAGAAAATTCACGAACCCGCTAGAAGTTTCCGTTTTCATCTTTTCCAGGATTTCCGCCGCATCAAACATTTCTTGCTATAGTTACGGCATGTCTTCGAGGGATACAAAGTCCGGAAAATTGGCCCCGCTTTGGAGAGCGCTGGTCGAAGTCGGTTTTATTGTCTTTCTGTTTTATTCCAATTTGCTGATGGGGGAGTTTACTCGGAGCAATGGCCAGGGCAAGGGCCTGGCGTTTGCCGTGAAAGATATTTTTACGGCCGCCAATTTCGGTATCGCCATCTTTTCCGGGCTGATCGGCTACGTGGTCTTTGAATATCTTCGGAAACGAATTTAGTTTTCCGAAGTAGCGCGGGCTTCAGCCTGCGGGTTTTAGTCCTTGCAAGGCCTAACCCCCGCAGGCTGAAGCCCGCGCTACCACTGCAAATCCGTTTCCGTAGGCTGCTCGTAGTCCACGCCGTCCACTTCAAAACCGAACAGTCCACGAAACTCCCGCTGAAATTCAGCGAAGGCGCTGACCTCGCGAAGATTTTCCGTCGTGACCTGTGGCCACAGCGCCGCCACTTCCGCCTGCACGTCGCCGCGCATTTCGCGATCGTCCAGGCGCAAACGCCGTGCCTCATCGAGCTTGGGCGCATGCCCCGTGCAAAGAAAATCCGTGAACAGGCGGCGCATCTGTTCGAGCGGCCCTTCGTCCAGATTTTTCGTTTTCATCGCCAGGGGAAGCAGGCTCAGGTAGAGCGGCACGACGGGAATCGCCGCCGACGCCTGCGTTACCACCGCTTTATTTACCGAAACCCAGGCGTTGCCTCCCAATTTCTTCGCCAGCGTCGCATCCAGATCCGCCGCGGCGCGTTCCAAATCTTTCTTCGCCTGTCCAATCGTGCCGTCGCGATAAATTGGCCACGTGATTTCCGGCCCGATGTATGAATAGGCCAGCGCGCGCGCTCCCGGCGCCAGCAATTTTTCCTCGAGCAGCAAATCCATCCAGCGCCGCCAGTCGTCGCCGCCCATCACCGCGACGGTGTCCGCAATTTCATCCTCATTCGCGGGCTCGAGCGTCACACTCACCACTTTTTCCGAATCGAGTTCGATCGTACGATTCGTAAAGGCCTGCCCCACCGGCTTGAGCACGGAATTGTGGACACGCCCCGTGCGCGGATCGGTGCGCTTCGGCGAGGCCAGCGAATAAATCACCAGGTCCACCGGCGCCATTTCCCTGCGGATCGCATCCGCCGTTGCGTGCTTGATCTCATCGGAAAATGCGTCGCCGTTGATGCTTGCGGCAAATAATCCATCGCGCTTGGCGAGCGAATGGAATGCAACGGTGTTGTAGTGGCCCGCGCTCGCGGTCTTGTCTCCCTCTGGCGGCCGCTCGAAGAACACGCCCAGCGTCTTCGCTCCATAGCCCCATGCCGCCGCAATGCGCGACGCGAGCCCGTAGCCCGTGGACGCTCCAATGACGAGAACGTTTTTCGGCGTGTTTTGGCCGGCGGGCATTTTCCCTTTCACGCCCGCAACCCAGCGCTCAACATTGCGCCGGCATCCCTCGGGATGAGCATTCACACAGATGAAGCCGCGCGAGCGGCGCTTTATAATTTGCTGTGGCATGATCGGAAGATAATACCGTAGCGAAGGCGGTTGTGCACAGGTAGCACGAACTTCAATTTGTGGAATCGCTGACTTGCCACAAAATTAAAATCCGCAGGCTGAAGCCCGCGCTACCTGTGCGCGTATGCGAAATGCGGTTACTTGTCGTGGCCGGAATTGTTGGCCTGATCGATTAGAGAGTCCGCCTGGTGGATGCTGCCCGCGGCAAGCGTCGTCTTCACTTCCGATTTCTGCCCGGCCACCAAAGTCACATCCGTCTC
>PMOP01000453.1:29751-35272 GCA_003161495.1 Acidobacteriota bacterium
CGGACCGGCTGGACGTCAACTTTCAGTTGAGCGGTCACGGTGGGCCACGTTTCGCTCGTGTCTTTCTGCATTTTGACGGAAACGGAACGTAAAACCCTTGGTTCCACGGTAATTTTGTCCGTGAAATCCTTATACCCGGCCTGTCGAACAATCAACTCGTGATCGCCAGGCAACAACAGAACTTTCTTTTTGCCCTTCAATTCGCCCAAGTATCCCACGTACTGGCCGTCAATCCAGACGCCGGAAGTTCTCTCCACCTTCGACGCGCCTTGAAATTCCAATTCTCCCAGGATCGCAGTTTGCGCGACTACGGGCGCGACCATGGGACCGACAATGAAATACAAAACGAACAGAATCACGCCGCCAATCCAACCGTGCTTAAGTCTAAAAAAACTTGTCAACATGGGTCGCTCCTTCCTCACACCTCTTATCTTTGTTGAATGGACCTTAGCCCTTGCAGGTGCACGCGCGCCTCCAATTTGTCATGGCCGTTAAAAATCTCCAACCCGCTCAATCTAAATGGAATAGCTGCCGAAGGGGATTCTTGCCAGGGCTGCACATTCCATGGGGTTTGCACTTTTTACATGAGCGCGCACTTCCGGGATACCCAATTGCACAGCCACTCCTGGCTGCGCGCTTTCGTTGCGCGCACCAAAAGCCGCGCAGCCAGGAGCGTTGTGCTGCAGAAATCGTCGGAGGGACGCTGGGGTTCGATGAAAGTATTGCGGATCAAGCTCGCGGTATGGCTGGAAAATAGCGCTCGTCGAGGATTTTGCGATGGTGAAGTTCGTGGCCGGCGATGAGGTAGGCGAGCGCAAGAACTGTGACCGGGTTGCCGCTCGCGACGCCGCGGCGCGGCCACGCTTCTTCACCCAGCGAGCGAAATAACGCGAGGCTGGCCTGGCGCACGTCCGCGTATTCTTCCACAAGATCCGCGAGCTTTCGCGCGCCAAAGCGGGCGCCGCGAACGTAATCTTCCTGTTCAAAACCCTCCAGCGGCGTTTGGTCTCCGCGCGCAATCCGCAAGGCGCGATAGGCGAAAATTCGCTCCGTGTCGGCAATGTGACCGACGACTTCTTTTACGCTCCACTTGTCCGGCGCGTACCGGAAATTGCCGTCGCGCTCGCTGCGGCCTGAAAATAACGTTGCGGTTTGTTTGAGCTGCGCGGTCAACGAAGCGAGAATGTCATCGCCGGTCACCAGTAAAATGTATTGTTCTGCGTACGGAGCGTAATCGCCCGGACTGGGCCTGGGATTCTTCATGGTTCACCTATTGTCTGGAGAGTATAACCCGTGCGCCGCGAATTTGGGGCAGCGTCCCGCATGCGGTATCATTTTGCGAAGTGGATACACTCCTTCTAAGCGAAGTGGAAACCCGGGTGCTGGGCTCGCTCGTGGAAAAAGAGCTCACCACGCCGGAATATTATCCGCTCTCCCTGAACGCGCTGGTCAACGCGTGCAATCAGAAATCCAATCGCGATCCCGTCATGAATTTGGATGAAGAAGACGTCCGCGAGGCGTTGCGCACGCTGGATAAAAAGGGACTGGCCGGCCCTGCTGACAATATGGTCAGCCGCGTGAGCAAATACGAGCATCGCCTGCAGGAAGCCTACAATTTTACGCGGCACGAAATCGCCATACTGGCCGAGCTGCTGCTGCGCGGTCCGCAGACGCCCGGGGAATTGCGCAGCCGCGCCGATCGCATGCATAAATTCGATGACCTGGGCATCGTGCAATCCACGCTGCAGCGGCTGATAAAGCGCGAGCCGCCGCTCGTCACTGTGCTTCCGCGGCAGCCCGGTACGAAGGAAGCCCGCTACGCGCATTTGCTCAGTGGCGACGTGGAAGTCCCGACCGTGGATTCGGTGTGTGGAACTGCATCGCCGAGCAGCGCAAACACTGGCGAGCGCATCGCGCGCCTCGAAGACCAAGTGGAAAACCTTCAGTCTGAAATCACGGACTTGAAACAGCAATTCGCCGCGTTTCGCAAGCAGTTTGAGTGAAGCAAAACAATTCGTCCCTTACTTCTCCACTTCCTTGAGAAATTCCGCGAAGTATTTCTGCCAGGAAGCCGCCTGAAAAAACGTATAGTGCCCGTACGATTCCGGAAGCGACAGCAAAACAAATTTTCCATTTTTCACTTTCTTGATTTCCTCTTCCGCGATGCCCAGCTCCGCCGGGTTCCAGAAATCCTCCTGCGGATTGATCAGCAGCACCTTGGCGCGGATTTTATCGAGGTCCTTCGACGCATCGTAATTTCGCGACGCATCATACTGGTACATGAAATCGTTCGCGTCCGTCGTCTTCATGTTTTCCGCGATGTAATCATTCACATATTTGTCGGCCGCTGCGGCGGTCGGATATTGCTTCTGCCAGCGTGATGGAGCGCTGCCCACGACCAGCAAATGGCCGAGCGCCGCGCGCAATCCATAAGGCTGCTCCGTGTAATCCCCGTTCTTCCATCCGGGATCGAGGCGAATGTCGTCCACCATAATTTTTCGCACCATGCGATTGCGGCTGGCGACTTCCACCGGCAGGCAAGAAAGCAAGAGCATGGCATCCATATCGCCGGGATTCGANNACCATGTCCGAATAATCGTAGTGGGGAAATTTTCCGCGCAAGCCGTCGCTGGGTTTCGTGGATTTTCCGAGCCCCGCGCCGAGCTGATCGGGAAGAATCAGATAATATTTCGACGCATCGAGCGGCTGTCCGGGGCCAAAGAGAACTCCGGCAAACGAAGGAACGAACCACACTCGGCCGGCGCGATTGGTGCCGTGAAGAATCATTACGGCATTCGTGACGCGGCCGCCGGCGTCACGTTGAGGCGTGCCGAGCGTCGTGTAATGCAGTTTCACTTCGGGAAGTGTCTGGCCGTCTGAAAATTTGAAATCGTGCGCAATATAATCGCCTTCCTTGGACGGCACTCCCGCCAGCGGCGCGGTCTGTTGCGCTGAAACGCATGCCGCGGCGGAGCACAGAGCCGCCACCCACACAATCACCTTCCAGATTCCTGGTCGCATTTCCATTCCTCCTCAAAAGTGGGCGAATCACTCAAGAACCGCTGGCATTTCAACTGCTAGCTCGGGCCTGTCGTGAACGCGAGCGTCAGCAAAGTTTTCTGTTCGAGCTCATGCGCCTTGGCCGAACCCGTTGCGGGGCTCGCGCTCGCCGAGCGCTTCACCGATCGCGCCTGAATGTCAGGGAAATAAGTGCGGATGCGCGGCAAAACATACGAAAGCGCGCCCATGTTCGCCGGCTCTTCCTGCACCCAGACGATTTCGCGCGCGTTCGGATGACGCGCCATTTCCGCGCGCAACTCGTTTTTCGGAAACGGGTAAAGCTGATCGAGAAACAGGATGGCTGTATTTGTATCGCCGCGACGTTTGCGTTCGGCGCGCAATTCGTGGCCAATTTTTCCGCTGCAAACGAGGACGCGCTCGGCGGACGTAACTTCGCGATCCGGCACCACCCATTCAAATCGCGGCCGCTGGAAATCCTCGATCGGCGAAGACGCGTCGGGATGCCGCAGCATGCTTTTCGGCGTGAACACGATCATCGGTTTGCGCCAGCGCCGCAGCGCCTGGCGCCGCAGCAGTTGAAAATACTGCGCGGCGTTCGACGGCTGGCAAACTTGAATGTTATCCTCGGCCGCGAGCTGCAGATAACGCTCAATCCTCGCGCTGGAATGTTCCGGCCCTTGCCCCTCATATCCATGCGGCAGGAGCAGTCCAACGCCCGAGGGCAAATCCCACTTGTCTTCCGCGGCGCTGATGAACTGGTCGATGATGATTTGCGCGCTGTTCGCGAAATCGCCGAACTGCGCTTCCCACAGCACCAGGGCCTCCGGATAATCGCGGCTGAAGCCGTATTCAAAACCGAGCACGCCGGCTTCGGACAGCGTCGAATTGAAAATTTCGCAGCGCGCCTGCCCGGGCGCGAGATGTTCGAGCGCCACGTATTGCGCTTCGTTCTGCGTGTCGACGAGCGCCGCGTGCCTCTGGTTGAACGTGCCCCGCAGCGTGTCTTGTCCGGTAAACCGCACCGGCGTGCCCGCGAGCAACAGCGTCCCGAACGCGAGGGCTTCGGCCATGCCGTAATCCACCGGGCGCTTGCCGTGCCCCATTTCGGCGCGCTGCTCGAGCAGCTTCTTCACTTTCGGATGGATTGCGAAATCCGGTGGATAACTGGTCAGTACATCCGTGATCTTTCCGAGGTCCGCCGGCGCGATCCCCGTGTCCACTTCATACGCGCTGTCATAGCGGCCCCGCTTATAAGGCGACCAATACGCCGGCAGCCTGCGCAGGCGCGGCTTTTGTTTCATTTCACTGGCCGCCTGGTGCGCGCTCTCGAGTTCGTTGCGCACGGCGGTGACCGTCGCCGCGGGGTCTGCTCCGATGGTTTTCGCGTAAATCTGCCAGAGCACCGGGTGATCTTTTATTTTCGCGTACAGGAGCGGTTGCGTAATGGTCGGATCGTCCACTTCGCTGTGGCCGTGCCGCCGGTAACCGATCACGTCGATCACCACGTCGCTGCCGAATGCCGTGCGGTAATCCAGCGCGATTTGTCCCACGCGAACGACAGCGTCGGGATCTTCCCCGTTCACGTGAAAAATAGGCACGGCCTGCCGCTTGGCGAGAGAAGAAGCGAAGCGCGAGGATTGAAATTCCCGCGGCTCGGTCGTGAATCCCAGCAAATTATTTACGATCACGTGAATCGTGCCGCCGACCGAATAGGCTTCCACGTCGGATAAATTCAGCGTCTCCGCCCAAACGCCCTGTCCGGCGAATGCCGCGTCCCCGTGCAGAACGATCGGAAGGACTTTTTTCCAACCGCCGGGATATCCGGCGCGCGTTTGCTTGGCGCGCGCACGGCCCACAACAACGGGATCGACCGCCTCGAGATGGCTGGGATTGGAAGCCAGATGAACGCTGAGTTTGCGTCCTTCGCGCGTGCGATATTCACCCGTCGCGCCGACGTGATACTTTACGTCGCCGCTGCCCAGCACGCTGCGCGGATCGACATCCTCGAAGCCCGCGAAAATATCCGCCGCGCGCTGCCCCGCGATGTGCGCCATCACGTTCAGCCGCCCGCGATGGCTCATGCCCAGCACGATTTGTTCCGCGCCGGCAGTGGAAGCCGCCGCAAGCACGCGGTCGAGAAGCGGGATCACTGCGGTAACGCCTTCAAGCGAAAATCTTTTGCTCCCTAGATAGCGCGCCTGAAGCACCTGCTCGAAAAGCTCCGCGCGAATCAGGCGTTCGAGGGTGAAGGCGCGATCGGGCAACGGCGCCTCGCACTCCATTCGCGCGGCAATCCAGCGGCGGCGTTCGGTATCGTCAATGTGCACGAATTCAGCGCCAATCGTACCGCTGTAAAATTTTCGCGCCGCCGCGGCAGCTTCGCCGGTGACAATCAATTCAGGATGCACGACCGGCGCCAGGAAGCCGAGCGGATCGAGATTCGCCGCAAGATATCCCCAACGCCGGTAGCCCTCCCATACGGCCTCGGTCTCGACGCTGA
>PMOP01000453.1:35304-36990 GCA_003161495.1 Acidobacteriota bacterium
ATCCAAAAACATTGCATCCACTATTCCGTGATTGCACAATCGTGTCACGAGGTCGGCATGTTCCGCATTGTACTGGCTCTTTCCGACGAGACCATATCGCAAGCCCGGAATTTGTTTCGCGAATATGCTGCCACGATTGGAGTCGAAGTATGCCTCGGAGATTTTGAGCGCGAGATCGCCACTCTGCCCGGACTTTACGCTCCTCCCGGCGGAAGACTCCTGCTGGCAATCGAGGAAACCGCGGGCGGTCCGGAAGAGGCCGTCGGATGCGTGGGACTTCGCAGATTCGACAAAGCCGTTGGCGAAATGAAGCGCCTCTATGTACGATCCTCGTTGCGCGGTAAAGGCGCAGGAGCGCAACTCGTCCGATCGCTGATCGCCGAAGCGCGATCGATTGGCTACCAGAGGATGGTGCTGGACACGCTTCCGTCCATGCAGTCCGCCCAAAAACTCTATCGAACACTAGGGTTCCGCGAAATTCCCGCTTACCAGAAGAACCCAGTCCCCGATTCGCTTTTCTTTGAACTCTTATTGCAGTAACACCTGCTCCTATCCGCCGTGAATCTGCTGCATTTTGCCCGCAAGATCGAAATCGTTTTTCGTCAAGCCGCCGGCGCTGTGCGTGGACAAATCCACCGTGACCTTGTTCCAGGCATTGGACCAGTCCGGGTGATGGTCCATTTTTTCCGCGGCGAGCGCGACGCGCGTCATGAATCCGAACGCCGCCGAGAAATCCTTAAACTCAAACACGCGATGCAGATTTCCTTTCACCACGCTCCACCCGCTCAGCTTTTTCAATTCCGCCGCAATTTCCTTCTCTGAAAGTTTTGTCGCCGCCATGATGAAAACCTCCCGTTCGTCCGACGAGTTGCTCGCTCAGTTCTCCCGCCATTATCCGCCACCGGAACAACGGCGAGCAAGCGACGCACTTCGATCCAAGTAGGACGGGCTTCAGCCTGTCGGTTTTTGCCAAGCCTTCAAGAATTTCAAACCCGACAGGCTGAAGCCCGTCCTACTTCAAGAATTTCCAGTTATGCAGCCACGAGTCGAGGGTATACTTTGCCAACTCATATTTTGACGGGAGCCAATGGCGATACCCTCCGGCACGCGCCTAGGACCATACGAAATTCTTTCCGCGATCGGCGCTGGCGGAATGGGTGAAGTGTATCGCGCGCACGACGACAAGCTCGGGCGCGACGTGGCCATCAAAGTCCTTCCCGCAAATTTCGTGAACGATCCGGAACGCCTCGCACGTTTCCAGCGCGAAGCCCGCATGCTGGCCGCGCTGAACCACCCGAATATCGCAACGATCTACGGCCTGGAGCAAGCAGACGGCGTGAGTTGTCTCGTGATGGAACTTGTTCCCGGCGAGACGCTGGCCGATCGACTGAAGGCCGGCCCGCTTCCGATTGAGGAAGCCTTGAAGATCGCCGCGCAAATTGCAGAAGCCCTCGAAGCCGCGCACGGGAAAAATATCATTCACCGCGACCTGAAACCCGCCAACGTGAAGGTGACGTCCGAAGGCAAAGTGAAAGTGTTGGATTTCGGTCTGGCGAAGGCGTTCGACGGAGATTCGGAGACGTACGATCCGGCCAATTCTCCGACACTCGGTCCGGGCGCCACGATGCAAGGAATGATCCTCGGCACGGCAGCGTACATGAGCCCCGAACAGGCGCGTGGAAAGTC
>PMOP01000453.1:37046-39660 GCA_003161495.1 Acidobacteriota bacterium
TTTGCAAGCCTTGCCCGCCGCAACGCCCGTACAAGTGCGCAATCTGTTGCGCCGCTGCTTGCAAAAAGACAAAGCTCTGCGCCTTCGAGACGCCGGCGATGCCCGCCTTGAAATTGTCGAAGCGCTGGCCGGGCCGCCAGCTGATATTGCAGCGACGGTTGGCCCTCGGGAGAAAAGCTGGCGCGAACGACTAGTGTGGCCGATTGTAGCGGTTGTCCTGGGTATCGCGACAATAGCATTAGCCATTGGCTTTGTGCTGCGTGGATCGAGAACGCCACAGCCATCTCAAACGATGCGCCTGAACGCAGACATCGGAGTGGACGCAAGCCTGGATACCAGCCTCGGGGCTGCCGCGCAACTCTCTCCTGACGGCGCACGGCTGGCCCTTGTTGCCACGGGCGCTGACGAAAAACGGCGCATCTACGTCCGCTCGCTCGTTCAGTTGGAAGCCACCGCACTCCCCGGAACGGAGAATGCTCGCGATATCTTCTTTTCGCCCGATGGACAATGGATTGGTTTTTTCGCCGACGGCCAACTGAAGAAAATCTCCGTGCAAGGCGGCGTCGCGGTCCCACTCCGCGATGCTCCCACGGACCGCGGTGGAAGCTGGGGTGAAGACGGCTCAATTGTGTTCACGCCGGATGTCGGGACGTCCTTGTTCAAAGTCTCCTCCGCAGGGGGGAAGCCCGAACCGTTGACTACTCTCGATATTCAGGCGGGACAAACAACGCAGCGCTGGCCCCAAGTGTTGCCTGGCGGCAAGGCCGTGTTGTTCACGTCCTCTGCTGGTGGTATTGGAATCGCTTTCGACAGCGCGGACATCAACGTGTATTCGATGGCTTCCGGGCAGCTCAAGACGCTCGTAAGCGGCGGCTCCTACGGGCGTTATCTGCCCAGCGGGCACGTGGTCTATTTGCATGCAGGGACGCTTTTTGCTGTGCCGTTCGATTTGCAGCGCCTGGAGGTGACCGGCCAGCCCACGCCGGTCCTTGAAGGCGTAGCGAGTTCTCCTGGCGTCGGGAGTGCTCAGTATTCTTTTTCCAACAATGGGAATCTTCTATATGTCGGAGGCCGCGCCGGAGGTCAGAATGTCTCCGTGTATTGGTTGGACCGCGCAGGTAAATTCACGTCCCTCCGCGAGATTCCTGGCAGCTACCGCGATCCCACTTTCTCTCCTGACGGGAAACGTTTGGCTCTGGAAATCAGTGATGGCAAGAGGGGGGATATCTGGGCGTACGATTGGGAGCGCGATTCCCTCACGCGCCTGACCTTTGCCGGCGAGGAGAATACAACCCCCGTTTGGTCTCCCGACGGCCAGAGGATCGTTTATTCTTCTCGCGAGAAAGGCGGGACGTATAACCTCTGGTTGATACGCGCCGACGGCGGCGGAAACGCACAACGCCTGACGGAAAGTAAAGTCCCACAAGCGGCGAGTTCCTGGCGGTCCGATGGCAAGGTCATCGCGTTCACGCAGGACGATCCCGGCACGAATTTGGACATTATGACTCTTCCCATCGAAGGGGACGAGAAGTCCGGCTGGAGACCCGGGGAACCAAAAACTTTTTTGAATAGTTCTTCCGCGGAAGTGGAGCCCGCCTTCTCGCCCGATGGCCGCTGGCTGGCATATGAATCCAGCGAATCGGGTAGCTACGAAGTGTACGTCCGGCCGTTCCCCGGCCCGGGTGGCAAGTGGCAGATTTCCACGGGCGGCGGTGTCCTTCCTAAATGGTCGCGCAACGGCAAGGAACTTTTCTATCGTACGACGGACAACAAGATCATGTTAGCCACCTACACCGCTTCCGGGGACTCCTTCCGCGCCGATAAGCCCCAACTTTGGTCGCCCGGTCAGTTCACGGAACTTGGGCTTTTCACATATAACTTTGATTTGCACCCGGACGGAAAACGCTTCGCCGTATTGAAGGCTCCGGGCACGGGGCAGACCGCTGCGGTCAACAAGGTAGACATTGTGCTGAACTGGTTTGAAGAATTGAAACAGAAAGTTCCCACGGGGAAAAATTGATGGCGCTCACCTCCGGCACAAAACTCGGATCCTATGAAGTCGTCGCGCAGATCGGTGCGGGCGGAATGGGCGAGGTGTATCGCGCGCGCGATTCCAAGCTCGGGCGCGATGTAGCGATCAAAGTTCTTCCAGCGAATTTCGTGAACGATCCGGAACGCCTCGCTCGCTTTCAGCGCGAAGCGCGCATGCTGGCCGCGCTCAACCACACGAACATCGCAACGATTTACGGCCTGGAACAATCCGGCGGCGTGACTTGTCTCGTGATGGAATTAATTCCCGGGGAAACGCTGGCCGAGCGAGTAAAAGCCGGACCGATCCCCGTCGAAGAAGCGTTGAAGATCGCAGTGCAAATTGCCCAGGCGCTCGAATCGGCGCACGAGAAGGGCATCATTCACCGCGATCTGAAACCCGCGAACGTAAAGGTAACGCCGGAAGACAAGGTCAAGGTTCTGGATTTCGGCCTGGCGAAAGCTTTTGAGGGTGACTCGGCGCACGAAGACATGAACAATTCGCCGACTCTCAGCCGCGCCGCAACGATGCAAGGAATTATTCTTGGCACCGCCGCATACATGAGCCCCGAGCAGGCCAAGGGCA
>PMOP01000410.1 GCA_003161495.1 Acidobacteriota bacterium
CGGCCGTATGCGCCGAGCCGCGATTACGATTTGCAGAATGTGCGCGTTTCTCTGCACTTTGACATCGATCAGCGCAAAGTGATCGGCGACGTCACGCACACGTTATCCACCTTGCGCCCCGACGTGACGCATCTGGACTTCGATTGCGCGGAACTCACGGTATCGAGCGCCCGCGTCAACGGCAAGGACGCGGCATTCGATCTTCGCGACGACAAATTACGCGTGCAACTGGCGCAGCCCGCGAAGTCCGGCGAAAAATTCGAAGTCGAATTAATGTATGAAGGCAAGCCGACCTCCGGAATTTATTTCATTCTTCCCGACAAGGACGATCCCGGCCGAGCCAAAGAAATCTGGACGCAGGGAGAAGCGGAAGACACACACCATTACATTCCCATTTACGATTATCCGAACGACCGCACGACCTCCGAAATGATTCTGACAGTGCCGGCGAATTGGCTGACTGTATCAAACGGAAAACTGGTGAGCGTCCAGGATGCTCCCGACGGGCAGAAAATCTGGACGTGGCGGCAATTGCAGCCGGTTTCGACGTACCTGATTTCCTTCGTGGCCGGTGAGTACAAGGAAAAGAAGGACACCTGGCGGAACATTCCCATCAGCTATAACGTGCCGCGCGGCATGGAAGACACGATCGATTCGACGTTCAGCCACACCAAGGAAATGCTCGATTTCTTTTCGGACCGATTTGGCGTGGCGTATCCGTGGGATCAGTACGCGCAAACAGCTGTCGACGACTTTGTCGCTTCCGGCATGGAGAACGTAAGCGCGACAACGCTTGCGACGCGCGACATGGTGCACGCGGAACTTGCGTCCGAAAAACCCGAGGCCGCCGACGGCCTGATTTCACACGAGATGACGCATCAGTGGTTCGGCGACCTGGTCACGTGCAAGGATTGGACCAACACCTGGCTCAACGAAGGCTTCGCGACGTTTGGTGCGACACTGTGGGAGGAGCATCGCTACGGCGTGGATGCGTCCGGCTACCGCTACTGGCGCGAACAAAATACATGGATGCAGTCGAGAGAACTTTATCCGATTCCGATTGTGACGCGCGACATCAACGATTCGGTGGAATACGTCGGCAATGTCTACGACAAAGCCGGCTGGGTCATCCACATGCTCCGCGAACAGATGGGCGATGAAGCGTTCTTCAGCGCGCTCAGGCATTACCTTGAAGTGAACCGGCTGCGGAACGTGGTCACTGCAGATTTGGCCAAGAACATCGAGGAATCGTCCGGCAGGAACTTCGATCAGTTCTTCGACCAATGGATTTACGGCGCCGGCGCGCCGCGCTTCACCGTGCGTTCCAATTACGATGAGGCAGGGAAGAAAGTCAGCCTCAGCGTCAAGCAAACGCAAAAAGTCGAGGGACACGTCGGATTATTCCACGTACCGATCGATGTGGCGATTACCACTTCGAGCGGCGAAAAAATCTTTCCCATCGAAGTCTCCAAGGCCGACGAAACATTTTCCTGGCCTGTCGATGGGCCGCCGCTGATGGTGCTTTTCGATAAAGGGGACAAAATCCTGAAGTCCGTGGATTTTCAGAAGCGGCCCGAAGAATGGATCCGGCAACTGCAAACCGCATCGGACGTGCCGGACCGGGCGGACGCGGCTTTTGCGCTCGGCAACCTTCGCGATAACGAAGCCGCCGCGAATGCACTGGGAGAAGCGGCGCTGCACGATAAATTCTGGGGCGTGCGCGAGGAAGCCTTGCGCGGTCTCGGGCGCATGAACTCGTTGCCGGCACGGAAGCAAGTGCTGGCCGCGCTTTCCAACGATGAGCCGTGGGTGCGCGTTGTCGCTGTCGAACAGTTGGGCAAATTCCATAACGACGAGGAAATCGCCAAGCGCCTGCAAAATATTTACAAGGAAGATAAAGCGTATTCCGTGCGCGGCATGGCCCTGCAATCCTTGGCGGCGGATAAAGCGCCCAATGCCGAGCCCTTCCTCGAAAAGGCACTCACAACTTCTTCGCCGGATGATGTGTTGCGAAGGGCCGCGCTTCGCGCCATGGGCTCGCTCGGAGACAATTCCGCGGTTCCCGCGCTGCTCGAGTGGTCCTCGCCCGGAAGACCGTCCGCGTTGCGAGGGATCGCCATCGCATTGCTGGGACAAGTGGACCTGAAAAATCACGAAATCACGACGCGCTTGATTTCGTATCTGAACGAATCGTCTTTCGACATCCGGTTCGCGTCTATTTTTGCGCTGGGACGCCGCGGCGATCCCACGGCCATTGAGCCTCTGGAAGCGATACTGAAGAGCAGCCCGATGGGCATCGGCGTTCCTCATGCCGTCGAAAATCTGATTGAACAATTGAAGGGCAAAGCCGCGACGCAAAATGGGGCATCCGCATCGGGGCAGAAGAATGGAGATGCCGGCGCCGCAGCTTCCAACAACAATCAGGAAGTTCTCGACCGGCTCGATCGTCTCGAGCATCAGCTTACGGATATGAGTGACCGGTTGCGGCGGATCGAGGGATCGTTGCCGGGGAGCAAGAGCGATTGATTGGAGTCGCACAGAGTTTAACTTCGGGCGTTGGTCTTTGCACAAACTAAAACCCACAGGCTGAAGCCTGTGCTACTTATTCCGCAAGAAAAATTCGCAGGTCGCGCAAATTATTTCCGGTGGGGCCGGTTTCGATTGTGTCGCCGAGACTGTGGAAGAAGGTGTAGGAATCGCTGCGCCGGAAAAAATCGGATGGGTCAAGGCCTGAATTTTGCGCGCGCCCCATTGTTTCGCCGTCCGCAACGGCGCCGGCTGCCGGGCTGGAACCATCGACGCCGTCGGTTCCAGCGCTTAGCACGGCAACTTTCCGGCCCGCGATTTTTTTCACGCTATTGAGCACGAATGCCAGGTTTCTCCCGCCTACTCCGTCTCCTGTCACCGGCGAACTGACTTCGCCATCCGCGATCACGGCCACGGATTTCCCAGGATTGGCCTGCTTGAGCGCCTCAAGCTGTGCCAGCAGAAAGTCCACGGCTTTTTCCACCGGCCAATTATCCGTGGAGTTGTCGCAGACAGTGATGAACTCCGCGGATTCCGAAGCGTGGTGCGCGGCGTGAAATAAATCGTGCCGCCCGAGCAGAATTTGAAATGTGGCGCGGCGCGAATCAAACGCGGGATCTCCCGCTTTCGGCGTTTCGGGAATGGAATCGGGATGCTCAAACCGTGCGCGAATGTTCGGCGGCAACTTCGGAAACAAGTCGTAGCGGAGGAGCACGCCGCACGCGCCCAGAATCGTGGTCGGATCGGGAAGAGTCGGGCCGGACGCCAGCGCGGATTCCTGTCCTTCGGGCACGTCGGTCACGCCGAGCGTGATTTTCATTGCGACGCTCGCGGCGACGGCCAGCCGTCCTCCCTTCACTGCGGAAAGATGTTTGCGCACCGCGTTAATTTCATCGATCGAGGCGCCGCAGGTGACCAGCGCGCGATGCAGCGCTTGCATGTCTTCGAGCGTCACGCCTGGATCGAGCGGAAGCTCGACGAGCGACGAGCCTCCGCCTGACAAAAGAAAGAAAACCAGAGTGTGCTGATTCGTGGCGGCGAGCAAATCGAGAATCGCGCGCCCGGCCACGAAGCTGTCCTCGTTCGGGACGGGATGGCCCGCAACAATTGCGCGAAAACCCTTCGGCAAGCCGGATGCAACGGTTGGGGCAACTACAATTCCTTCGGCGCGAAAATCAGGGGAAAGCAATTCGGCAAGACCGCGGGCCATCGCTGCGGAAGCCTTGCCGATGGAGATGGCGCAAATGTGCTCGAACACAGCAAGATCGAAAGGCGCGCCATTCACGAAAATCTGCGAGCCCGCGCGCCCAAGCTTGCGGCGCATGGACAAAGGAATATCAATCGCAGCCAGCGTCTCGTGAAAAATAGTAAGCGCGGCTTGTTTGAGGTTGGCCATGGGGTTTTGTAGGACGGGCTTCAGCCTGTCTTCTTTTGACTTCTGTCAGATCGCGGAAATCAAAAACCGACAGGCTGAAGCCCGTCCTACTTGAACCTACCCTTTCACGAATGCGGCTACACCGGCGCGTGCCACCTCGGTGTCCTCATCTTCGGTGCCAGCGCTCACGCCAATTCCGCCGACGCATTCGCCGTTTACTTCCAGCATGAGTCCGCCACGAATCGGCGTTTGGTGCGCGCGGCTGCCAATGGCGAGACCCAGCGACAGGAGCACGCTGACTTCTTCGCCGCTGCGTGCAGGTCCAGTGTTCTGGCGGCGTATGGCCGCGGCATGAGCTTTATTGATTGCGATCTCGATTGACGCGGGCTTGGCGCCGTCCATGCGAGCGAAGGCCAGCAAGAAGCCGCCATCGTCCACGACGGCGATATTCATGGGCTTGCTCATGCGTACCGCCTGGACCTTGGCCGCTGCCAGGACGGCCTCCGCGCCTTCGAGAGTGAGTTTTGGATGATTGAGAGATATGTGAGCCATATCGAGTTTCTCCTGTCGGATGGATTACAAACATTCATTTAACGTAAGGGACGCCTTATTCCGCAAGGCAAATTCAATTTAGCGCAGCGCTTCCGGATTCAGTATCGTTGGCGGACGATTGCCGGCGAAAAGTGCGATGGCATTTTCGACGGCGATCAACGCCATTCGAGTGCGCGTTTCGACGGAGGCCGATCCGAGATGCGGCGCAAGGACCACGTTGTCGCGTCGCAAGCCATCAGGGATGAACGGTTCGCGCTCAAAGACATCGAGCGCCGCGCCGGCAATCTGGCCGCGTTCCAGTGCGTCGATGAGCGCCGCTTCCTGGACGACAGGACCGCGCGTTGTGTTGATCAAAAACGCCGTCCGCTTCATTTTCGCAAGTTCCGCGGGACCGACCAAGCCTCGCGTCGCGGCATTCAGCGGAACATGAAGCGAAATAAAATCCGACTGCTCCAATACCGCGTCTCGCGACATGTACTCTGCGTTCAGCTCCTTTTCGATCTCCGCCGCGGCGCGCGTCGTGCTGTTGTAAATGATACGCATGCGGAATCCCGCGGCGCGCCTGGCAACTGCGCGTCCGATGCGGCCGAGTCCGATGATGCCCAGCGTCTTGCCCCACACGTCGGTCCCGCACAGTTGGTCCAAATTCCATTTCGTCCACGCGCCGGACCGCGCCATGCGGTCTCCTTCGATGAGGCGTCGCGCGACGGCCATCAGCAGAGTCCAGGCGAAATCGGCGGTCGTCTCGTCCAGTACGCCGGGCGTGTTTGTCACCGCAACTTTTCTTTCGGTGCATGCGGGCACATCGATATTGTCGAAGCCGACGGCCACGTTTGCAACGATCCGCAGATTTGGCCCAGCGGCGTCGAGCAGTTCGCCATCGATTTTTTCTGTCAGCAAGCAGATGAGCGCGTCCTTGCCCGAAACGCGTTTCAACACTTCCGCTCGCGCAGGGCGCTCTTCTCCTGTCCAGTATTCGACTTCAAAATGTTCCGCGAGTTTCCTGCGCGGCTCTTCAAACAAGACATGCGTGGAAAATAATTTTGGCTTGCTCACACGTGGCCTCGTCGCTTGAAAAACAACTGGGGAGAGTAACACAAGTAGCGCGGGCTTCAGCCTGCGGGTTTTTATCCATGCAAGAACTAAACCCCGCAGGCTGAAGCCCGCGCCACTATAATTCCAAACCGCCTTCCAGACCGCGCGTTGACTCCGCCCGAATGCACAGACTATAGTTGCCAAGGGACCTGCAAATCACTTTCATGCAACCGCAACTTATCCGCGAACTGACCGCATTGCTCGGCCCTCAGGCCGTCTTGTCCTCGCCAGAAGATTTAATGCTGTATGAATATGACGGGTCGGTGGAGCTGGGATCTCCACGTTGCATCGTTTTTCCCACGAGCGCCCGCGATGTATCCGCAATCGTCCGGCTCGCCAATCGCTACGAGTCTCCGATCGTGGGACGCGGCGCGGGCACGGGACTTTCTGGCGGGGCAATTGCCCGCAATGGCGGCATTGTGATCGCGTTCTCGCGAATGAACCGCATTCTTGAAATCGATGCGGCGAATCTTCGCGCGGTCGTTCAGCCCGGAGTCGTGAATCTCGATTTGTCGCGCGCGGTCGAGCATCTGGGCCTTTATTTCGCGCCCGATCCTTCCAGCCAGAAATCCTGCACCATCGGCGGCAACGTCTCCGAAAATTCCGGCGGCCCGCACACGCTGGCTTACGGGGTGACGGTCAATCACGTCACGGGCCTTGAACTGGTCCTGCCCGACGGCGAAATCGTGCGCATCGGCGGCAAGAGCATCGAGAGTTCGGGATACGATTTGTGCGGCCTGTTTGTCGGCTCCGAGGGAACGCTTGCGCTGGTCACCGAAATCACCGTGCGGCTGATGCGCAAGCCCGAAGCGGTGAAGACGCTGCTCGCAGTATACGACACGCTCGACGACACAACGGAGTCCGTCGTCGAGATCACTGTGCGCGCGATCACTCCGGCCGCATGCGAGATGCTGGACGGATTTACTTTGCGCGCGGTCGAGGACTACGTCCACGCGGGATTTCCCAAGGATTGCGCGGCGGTCCTGCTGATCGAAGTGGAAGGCCTCACCGAAGCAGTGGAAGCGCAGGCCGCCGAAATTACCGAAGTGTGCCGCCAGCATCGCGCGCGCGAAGTGCGAGTGGCGCGCAATAATGAGGAGCGCAACCTTTTGTGGAGAGGCCGCAAAGAAGCGTTCGGCGCGATGGGGCGCATTTCGCCGATGTATTATGTGCAGGACGGCGTCATCCCGCGCACGCGCCTTCCCGAAACGCTCCGGCGCATCGAGGAAATCAGCCGCAAATACGATTTGCAGATCGGCAATATTTTTCATGCAGGCGACGGCAATTTGCATCCGCTCATTCTTTTCGACGAGCGCAATCGAGAACAATTCGCCCGCGTGGTCAAAGCCGGCGGAGAAATCATGCGGCACTGCGTCGAGGTTGGCGGTGCGCTCACCGGCGAGCATGGAATCGGCATGGAGAAAAACGAGCTCATGCCGCTTATTTTTACGCCGGACGATCTCGCTTTGATGGAGCGCGTCCGCGCCGCGTTCAATCCCGCCGGAAGATTGAATCCCGGCAAAGTGTTGCCGATGGGCAAAGCTTGCGGAGAGATCCGCGTGCCGCCTACGCCGGCCTCCGTGACAATTCCGACATGAGCCGGCCCGCACAAGCATCCTTCCAGCGCCTTGAAGAAATCCCCGGCGGCGCGCACGTCATTACG
>PMOP01000103.1 GCA_003161495.1 Acidobacteriota bacterium
AGCAGCTTTTCGGCTGCTACCATACCTGTATGTCCTGTGGCCCCAGTTATGACGTACATAGCGCCTCCTCACCTTCACGTGTTTTGGCTGAGATTACGGCCCAGTGAATTAGAGTACTGCCGTTCCCCCGGAGTTTCAAACTTCGTTCTCTTTGCGAAGCAAGACCACGCGTGGATGCCCCTTGCGCAACCCGATCCAACGGTTGCGATAGGTTCCGTGGGACGCTCGGTGCTATACTTTGTTGCGACAAACGCGGTCCCCGCATTACATCATCGGCCAACCATTCCGCGGAGAGGTGCTGGAGTGGCCGAACAGGGCTGACTGCTAATCAGTTTCACCTCAAAAGGGTGACGGGGGTTCGAATCCCCCCCTCTCCGCCATTTTTACCGTTTTCCCCCTGATATAAGCCGGTTTGTGCGCCTCTTGCCATTTGCAGGAAGTCGATATGGCAGGCAAGTCCTTACTACCATTCCTCCCTTGCGCCTGCACTGTGCAGCTACGTTTATATCCCGAGCACAACCAGACTTGTGGCCAGTATCCCTAGGGGCCGCGTTGCCAGATGATAGTAGTTGCTCCCAAGAGGCCCCGAGCCCGGGAAGCCGCCTTTGAAGGAAAGATTGCGTCCGTACGAAGGGAAATTTTTTGGATTCCCAGACCGCCCTGTCTGCCTTGAACGTGAGTTTTTTAGGGGCGATGGAGCATGCCGGCCGGCGATCTGTTCTTCCTACGGAAGAGATTTTCCCGCGAGGAGAAGCGATGGGACTGCACAGTACGGAATTACACAAGCCGAAAGTAATCGTGGTGATGCCGGCGTATAACGCCGCGAAAACTCTGAAGATCACCTATGACGCGATCCCACATCAAACGGTCGATCAGATCATTCTGGTCGATGACGGAAGCACGGACAAAACCCTGGAGATCGCGCGGGAGCTCCAACTTACCGTCTTCGTGCACACGAGGAATTTTGGATACGGCGGAAACCAGAAAACTTGTTATACGGAAGCCCTGAAAGAGGGCGCGGACATCATTGTCATGCTTCATCCGGATTACCAGTACGATCCGACGCTGCTTCCGGACATCATTGCTCCGATCAAGGCCGGCGAAGCCGACATTGTTCTGGGTTCGCGATTCATGTCGGGCAGCGCGATGGATCAGGGAATGCCGTGGTGGAAGTTTTTAGGGAATAAATTCCTGACGGCGCTTGAAAATTGGACATTGGGATTGAATCTGTCCGAGTATCACACGGGCTACCGGGCCTATAGCCGCCGGGTCCTCGAAGAAATTCCATTTTCATTGAACTCGGATAAATTCGTGTTCGATCAGGAATTTCTTGTCCAGGCAAAGCATCTTGATTTCGTAATCAAAGAAGTAGCTGTTCCGACGAAGTATTTTCCGGAAGCCTCGAACGCGAGTTTCGTGGACAGCACGATTTATGGGCTGAGCATCCTTCTGCTTTTGGGCCGCTATTTCATCCACAACGTGTGCCACGTCCACCTGCGACAGTTTCAATCCTTCCAAGCCAGATATCGGCGAGTGCAGTGAGCCGAAGAACATGCCCGATTCCCAGTATGAATTCAAGCCCTTCAAATACAGCAGCCATTATTGGATTTTAGAGGCACTGCGCGGGGAAAAAGAGCCCGTCAAAATTCTCGATGTGGGCACGGCCAGCGGCTACCTGGGGAAAATTTGGAGAAGAAGCGGCCACTATGTGGCGGGCATTGAATACGACGCGGCGACCGCGGAAAGAGCGCGCGAGTACTATGACGTTTTTCAGGTGGCGGACGTCGAATCTTTTGCGTTCCCTTACCGCCGGGAATTCGATTACATCGTTTTCGCCGATGTCTTGGAACACTTGCGCGATCCGGCAGCTGTGTTGCGCAGGTGTATTCCGGCATTGAAAGAGACGGGCAAGATTATTATTTCCGTGCCCAACATTGCCAACTGGGTCATTCGCCTCGGCTTGCTCTTCGGAAAATTTGATTATATGGACCGCGGCATACTCGACAGGACTCATCTTCGATTTTTTACCAGGCGAAGCTTGAATCAGCTTATGAGCGACGTTTCCTGCGAAGTGCTCGATGCGATCCCCACGCCACTCCCTGTACAGCTCGTTTTTCCGCTTACCGAGAACAAGTTGTTCAGTCCGCTCCATGATGCGCATTATGCGCTCACGCGCTGCTGGAAAACTTTATTTGCCTACCAGTTCGTGATCGTAGCCGCGCCTTGCCGTCTTCCAGGTTATCCAGATTCCGAAATTGCTTATGCGGGGAAAATCCCCGCGGAGAAAGTGCTCGCCGGCAAATGAATAAGGGTGGCGTGATCCAGTTGGAAAATGAGCCGCGTCGCGACGCCGCGCCGCCTGACGTCGACAATCTTATTCCGCTATCCCGCGCCGCCCTGCTCGAGCGCTGGCTTCTCCATCACCTCGATGCCCTCGCTCTTGCCGTCGTCGCTATCGGTTTCATATTCAGGATTTTTGCCGCGACCCGGAACTATTTGAATCCGGATGAAGCGTTGCATTACCTGCTTCTCAATCAGTCGTCCGCCTATCTCGCCTACAAAGCCAGTCTGACCAACGCGCACCCTCCCTTGATTTATATGGTGCTGTATTACTGGCATTTCCTGGGCCGGTCTGAGCTGATGCTGCGCTTGCCTTCGGTGATTGCGGGGACGGCGTTCTGCTGGATGTTCTATAAGTGGATGGGGGTGGCATTTGGCCGCGCGGCGAGCTGGATTGGGCTGATCCTCGTCACATTTTCCCCGGCCATGGTCACGCTTTCGGCTGAGGTGCGCGCCTATGCCCTCTTGTTGTTCTGCATGGCGGGCGCTCTTTATTTTCTCAGCAGCGCATTTCAGAATAAGAGCGTTCTCCAGATGTGGTGTTTTTCCGTCTTCCTTAATTTCGCGATTTTATCTCACTACTCGGCGGTCTTTTTTACGGTGGCGCTGGGCGTTTATTCGTTGGCGCGAATGGCCGAACTGCGTCTTCCAAGAAAGGTGGTCGTCGCCTGGGCCTGCGGGCAGGCCGGGGCTCTCGCAATTTACGGATTCCTGTACGTGACCCATGTGTCGAAGGTCAAGACCAGTATCGCGGCATGGTCCGGACCGTTTGACTCCTCCTTTTTTCACCAGGACACCATAAGCCTTTTCACCTTTACCTGGGGAAATACGCTGAATATTTTTCTTTTCCTGTTTGGGCAACGACTTGTCGCTTATTCGATGCTCTTGCTTTTCGTCGCCGGAGCCGCGTTTCTTTTCACCCGGGACTTGCTTTCCCGTCAGCAAAACTCACAATTGAGCCGAATGGGAATTCTGCTTCTATTCCCGTTTATTACGGTTTGGGGTGCGTCCATCGCCGGAATCTATCCCTACGTTGGCAGCCGCCATACCGCGTTTCTGGCACCTTTTGCTGTCGCGGCGGCGAGCTATCTGCTGGCAACAGCTTCCCACAACAAAATTTGGGCAGGCCTGCTTCTTGCGGTTTCCCTGATGACATTGTCGAATCTGGGCAAGAAGTCGGTTGAGCCCAACGTCTCAGATGGCGATAACAATCCCGCCGTGATGACCTCTGCTGTGAGCTACATGAAACAGTCGATCCCGCAGGGAGATATCATCCTCGTGGACTATCAGAGCAGCCTGCCGATGACTTATTATTTCTGCGGCCCGAAGCAAATCATTCCGATCGAAACGTTCCAGGGAGATTATTTTGAATTTTCTTGCAATGGATATTCTGTCATCTCCCTGCATATCTGGAAATTGATCCCCGAAGGTTTCCGGCCGCAGTTTGAAAAAATGGCGCGGTCGCATAACTTGAAACCTGGCACGCGCGTTTGGATTTATCAAACCGGGTGGGGCGTCGATCTCGGCACGGAGCTGGCGAACCACGCGGCGGACTTTCGCTGCCTGGCGCCAAAGAGATTCGGCGGCGGCGTTACAATAACGCCATTTATCGTCGGCCCGGACTATTTGCCGGAATCGCCCTTGGGGTCCTGCTGAAGGGTGATTTGAGTGAGATAACTATCTGCAGTTAAAGCACTTGCGCTTGCCATGCCTCAGCCATCAAGGGAAGACTTGCTCCACAAATCATTCCGCATGCAAAGAAAATGCGAGCGAGGATTCCAGTCGCTTTGATTGCACTTCGCTGTACATCGCCTCGTGTAATTCGTAGTATCATTCGTCGGGGGAGCGCGGCGAAATTGCATTCGCTGCATGTTCTCAATTAGGACCGGTGGGTTTAAATCCACCACTCTCCATTAAATCCAGCATTGGGTACGTGACCCCGGATTTTCCGCGAAATGAGACATCCGCATGTGTCTCACCGGCAGGGAAAGCCACGAAACCCTGATTGCAGAAAAAGAGCCATGACGGACGCACTGTCAAACGTTAAAAAGAAATTGCAGGACGAAATTACGGCCCTCGAGCATGAGATGAGCGTGGAGCTGCCGAAAGAGCTTATGAAGGCGCGCGCGCACGGGGATCTCTCCGAAAACGCCGAGTTCAAATACGCCAAGGAGCGGCAGGGCTACGTGTCGGCGCGCCTGGGCCAATTGAAGAAGCGCCTGGGCGACATTGGCATGATGAACCTCAGCCACATTCCCGCGGACCGCGCCGGGTACGGTTCGCGCGTCTGGGTGCTGGACGTGAAGAAATCCATCGAGATCGAATACAAGCTGGTCAGCACCGAGGAAGCGGACGTCACGCAGGGATTGATCTCGACGACCTCGCCGATCGGAAAAGCGCTTCTCGGGCGAAACGTCGGCGATGAAGTCAAAGTGCAGACGCCCGCGGGGATCAAGGAATTCGAAATCGTCCGGTTGAAAACAATCCACGAAGATGCATAGAGGGTTGGTTCTTTTGTTTTTCAGCATTCCTTCCGGGAATGTCCGATATCGATGCGTAGCGTAGGCATGCTCGGCGCCGTTGGAGAGACCATGGCCCTTCTGGGTCTGGGACTGCTGTGGACGTTCCGCGCCCAGGCGGCAGATTGGGTGCGCGAGCTTCTGGACATTTGGCGCGGAGAAATTTCAGGGCGCGACCCGCATCTGTCCGACCCGGTTTACCGCAGAGTGAAACCCCGGCGGCCGCGCGGCGCGATTGTGCTCGTCAGCGCCATGGCGTTGCTTTTTATCGGGCAAATACTTTTTCTCATCGATATCGCATTTTAGATTTTCGCTGTTCCGCAAAATTCTCTCTCTTACTACCAAAATGCTATCGCAATAAGTATGCCGGGCTTCCTGCTTTCGCTTTTCATCGGGAAAACTTCACCACAGGAATCTGGGGGGAATTTCGGATTGCGGACAATTTTGACAGGGCACAGCGGTCACGGAATGAACCGGTTTCTTCGATTCTAGACTGTTGGGCTTTGCCAGCTCTCGGAAAAAAGCCACAGGCTTAAAGCCTGCGCCACGAAACCCAATTCCACCGCAACGGGTTTGCACGAATTACGATTCACAAATCACGAGTCACGGTCATCCCTGCGAATTGGCGATGGCTTGGGCGGCGCGGAACACGGCGGCCAGAAGTTCCACGACGACGCGGCAATACACGATCCACAAGAGCATCACGGGAACACCCAGAATGAGCGCCAGCAAGCCATTGGACGTGGATTTCTGGAAACCGGTGAACACGTACCAGACGGTGGCGACCAATCCGATCAGCAGATGAACGCCATACAGGAGTTTCAACATGCGCGGCGTCACTGGCCGCTGAAACGAAAAGTCCATCAGGTTTTCTATCAGGCCGTTTTCACGGGGAATTGATTGCCCTTCGATGTAGGACGGTGCGGTAGCCATAACCTGGTTCCTCCAGTTAAAAAATTGCGGGCACGGAAATCCATCGTACACAAAAATGGTTCAGACGGCTGCACGCGCGAATGACGGGACTGTTCAAAGAAGCAGCTGGCCAATCGTACAGGTCGCACGCCTCTTCGCGCAGCGCGCCAGATCGGGAGTGAACCATCTTTCGTGGTATCTTCCAGGCCAGATCGAAGTGTGTACACGAATCGCCCGTGACGTTCACCCAGTGCAATTGCAATCAAGAGTCATCCGTCATGCTATTTCCCCCCACCGACCGACACTCGGCATGACTACGGAAGCAGGCCGAACACGGCCACGCTATTCGTTGTCGCGGCGAACACTTTGCCGTCAGCAATCATGGGCGTGATGAATTTGTTGCCGCTGCCGAATTGGTCGCGGCTGCCGGAAGCCTGGTTGCTGTTGTAGAGTTCCTGCGTCAAGTCATTCGCGGCGAAAGCATGCAGGACGGCGGTGCCCGTATTTTCTATCGCCCAGACAATGCCGTTTGATGTTCCGTTGGCTGAGACGCTGGGCAACACGCCGGGATAGGTGAAGGACGCGCCGGTATGGATTGGCGTCGTGGAAAGTTTTCCGTTGGAGATGGAGAAGCTTTTCAGAGTTGCGTTGACGTCACAGTAGTAAACGGCATTATTGAAATACGCGGGAACGCCATACACCCCATTCGGCACCGCGCCGGGCAATTCCTGATACACATTGTTGGAGTTCGCGTTCCATTTCCCCATGTTGTTGCGGTTCACCACGTAGAGGTTTCCGTCTTTGCCTGCGCCCACCGCCAGGTTGAGAGTGTTTGCGGTGCCGTACGTCAGATCGGGCAACACCATGGCGCCGCCGGAACCGAGGTCCGTGTCACTTCCCGATTCACTGACCGTGTTCATCATATTGAAATAATCGGCTACCTTTAGCGTTCCGCCCGCAGTGGAAATTTTTACGTAGCCGTTGCCAAAATCCTGTTGATTCGGAAACCCGTTCGTGTCCAGCGTGGTGTCAAAAGTGCCGTTTGCAACCAGGGCATAAATGTATCCCTGTGGATCGGCCGCCAGTCCGCCGCCACTTTGCCAGATCGAGCCTTCGCTGCCGTTGGGAGTGAGATTGAGCACGGTCGTTTGCGCCAGCGTCGACGCGTTGTAGCCCATGATCCAGCCGGTGTACGGATTGAAGTCGCAATGCGAAGACCAACCCGTATAAATCACGCCATTCAGAAGAAGCAGCGCGGCGCGCTCCTTGTACTGTCCTGGATCGAAAACAACCTGGCCGCCGGAACTGTTGGCGCCGGTTCCGGGATAAGTCGCCTGAACCGTGACGGGCCCGCCTTCGAGTTCCGCGCCCGTCGTGACATCGAGAGCATGCAGGCGCTGGAAATAGGTCGAGCCGTTTTTGGACATGGCTACGGCGTAAATAATTCCGTGCGCGCCGGCCGCGCGGTTTATCACTGGCGTCGAGGTGATGCCGATTTCCGGCGTGACTTGGCTGCACCCGCGATTGTCGCTGGTGATTTCGCCCGAACCGAGCAGAGAAACTTTCCAGAGCTGCGCGCCAGTGTCGGAATCGAAAGCGTAGACAGAGTCGTGCTCGGTGACAATGAACACTACGTTGTGCGCGGTGCCTGCCACGGAGAGCTGCGAAAGATACAGCGGTTCCGCATCCACCAGACCGTCCACGGCAAGGTTGCGAAGCAGGCCGAACGTCGTCGAGTTCACATTGGCCTGCGTCAATTTCGTCTCGGTGGTGTTCTGTCCGGTGCGCGCAATGTCGTTGTGATATGTCGTCACGTCCGTTCCCGCGGAAACAACGACTCCGCCAACCGTAAGAGTTGCAGAATTGCTCGTCACGCTGCCGACTGAGTTCGTGACAATCACCCGGATGGTCGCGCCGTTCTCACCGGAAACTGTGGCCGGAATTGTGTATGTGGAAGATGTTGCGCCCGCGATGTTGGAGTTGTTTTCCTGCCACTGGTACGTGAAGGGCCCGGTACCGGTTGCCGTCACGGAAAATGCCGCCGCTTGTCC
>PMOP01000020.1 GCA_003161495.1 Acidobacteriota bacterium
TATTCAATTTCGTTTTTCAGGTTAAGTGGCGCAGGTTTCAGCCTGTGGGGGTTGGTACTTGCAAAGACGAAAACCCACAGGCTGAAGCCTGCGCCACTTAACCCGCCGACATTCGCCTTATTTTCTTTTGGGAATAAAGTGAAAAAGATTATTTTGCTTCGAGGAAATATCCCGGGCGCGTCCGGACTTTCACTCCCGGGCGATTCACGGAGATTTTAATTTGATGGTAACCCGGCGAATCCGAGCCCGTCGGGCGATAGCTCAGCATGTACTGCGAGTTGAGTTCAGCGCCGATGGCGTCGACCGCGCTATCGATGGTGTGTTCCTTGAACGTGGCCTGATACGTTCCGCCCGTGGCCGTAGCGGCAACTTCCAGGGGACGGTCCTTCACCACCGCCGTGGCATTTCGCACGGCCCATTCCGCAAGGCCCAGGAGATCGATGTTTCCGCCATATTGCTGCTGGTTCGTGGGAGTTTGCGCCGAGCCGGGAAACGACGGCCCGCCAAACGTGCCGGGAGGCGTGGCGGAAGCGGGGCCGGCTTGGGAAGGCGGCGCGCGCAGCGCCGCCGAGGTGGGTGAAAGCCCCACGCTATAAATCACGATGTTAGAAAGCTGCGCTTCGCGCAGCACACGGCCGAGTTTTTCCTCGCTCCCGCTGTCACTGGCTTCACCCACGACGACAATCGCGCGGCGCTCTCCGGACGGGCGATCGCGCAGCAACCCGACCGCGCCGGAAAGCGCGTCATACAGGCGCGCGCCGCTGTTGCCGGGCTGCAAATTGGCAATTGTTTTTTCGATTTTGTCGTTGTCCGTGCTGAAGGGCAGCAAGGTCTTGATGCTGTCATCGTAACTGAGGACCGCAGCCTCTCCCGAGGGGCCGACTATTGTTTGCGTGAAGACGATGGCGGCTTTCTGGACGGAGGGCAGAAGTGGCGCGATGCGCGAACTGGTTTCGAAAACAAGCACGGCGGAAAGTTTTTCACCGCCCAGTTCGAACGACTCGATCGTTTGATCCTTGCCATCATCGAGGATGTGGAAGTCTTTCTGTTCCAGGTCCAGCACGGGCTCGTCCTTGGCGCCGATGACGACCACCGGCGCGGTAACCAGGGCGACTCGAACGCGGATCGTGCCCGCAGGGGCTTGTTGCACGGGCGTGCCGGGCTTGGGAGCTATCGGCCCCTGTGTTTGTTGAGGGCGAGCCGCCAGCGTGGCGGCAAACACCATTCCTGCAGCGAGTGTGGCCAGGCAATTAGCAATTGTTCGTCGCAAAGTCATCTGATCACCAGTCTACTCCATTCGAAGCGAAAACGCGCATCCGCGTTGGTTTAGGTGGCGCATGCTTCAGCTTGCGGGTTTTCGCCCTTGCTGAAGCTAAAACCCGCAAGCTGAAGCATGCGCCACTTGAACTTCTGGCATTTCTGCCCGGCGCTTGCGTAGAATGGCAAATTGCAGTCACGCGCAGTGGAGGGTTCATGAGCCGCAGGGTTCGTTCGAAAATAATTCAGCCGCCTTATCGCGATCCGCTTTTCATGGAAAGCGCTCCGGCGCGGCCCGTGCGCATCACGACCGAATATATCGATCCGCTCGAAAGGCTCCGGCGCGAGAAAGTAGGCGACACGATCGTCATGTTCGGATCGGCCCGCATCCTTTCGCGCGAACAGGCCTTGGCGCACATGCACAAGCTGCGAAAGGCCAAAAAAAAGCGGCTCGACGCGACGCAATATCGCGTCGCTCTCCGTGACGCGAAATCGGCGGTCGAAATGTCGCGATATTACGAAGAGGCGCGCGAACTGGCGCGCAGAATTACTTCCTGGGCCATGTCGCTCGGCGAACATCCGCGGCGCTTCGTGATCTGCTCGGGCGGAGGACCCGGAATCATGGAGGCGGCCAACCGAGGCGCGGCCGAAGCAGGCGGGAAATCCATCGGGCTGAGCATTGAGCTGCCTCACGAGCAGCGGCCCAACGACTACATCAGTCCCGAGCTGAGCATCATGTTTCACTATTTTTTCATGCGCAAGCTGTGGTTCGCGCAGCTCGCCAAGGCGCTGATCGTGTTTCCAGGGGGGTTCGGGACCATGGACGAACTCTGGGAAATGCTCACGCTGATGCAGACCGGAAAATTGCACCGGCGCAACCTCATCCTGATTTACGGACGCCAGTATTGGGATCGCGTGCTCGACTGGAAACACATGTTGCGCTGCGGAACCATCAACAAGCACGAATACGGCCTGCTGGAATTTGCCGATACCGTGGACCAGGCCTTCGACCGCGTCCGTGAAGGCCTTGAGAAACATCACCTCGAGCCGGATTCGCTGCTGCAATAGCTCGCCGGCAGAATGACTCGGCGCGACAGCCGGAAGCGCACAGAAACAAAAACGGGCCGCCTCGATGATTCGGGGCGGCCCGTTCTTACGAATGGAGGAGTGAATCAGGTAACTTAATTTTTGCTGGCCACCAGTTCGTCCGAAAATACGCCTTCAAATCGGCGCTTTTCATCCTGGTCGTGCAGAAGGACCACGGGAGCAATCCGCAAGGAATGCCTGCACGAGTGGCATGCCGCCATTTCCCCTTGCACGTCCTGCAAGAAACCATCCGTGAAATGGTATTGATCGGGAGTGCGCCGCGCCGCTTTTTCGCCGTGCTCCCCGCAGTACGGACAGGTGTATTCCAACGTGTCCTCTTGCGGATCGCGGCCCAGCGCCGCCCAACCCGTATATCGAATCCCAACAGCCTCTTTCGAAGGAAGACGCATGATCATGTACCTCGCCAAAATATGGAAACTGCATATCTGATGCATAAACATCGGAAAGTGGTGCATAAAAAGCGAAAACTTGTAA
>PMOP01000173.1:0-1713 GCA_003161495.1 Acidobacteriota bacterium
TATTATACAGGAGAATCAAAATAAAGAGGGTGTTGCCGATTCGGTGCCGCGCCTACGCCATGCTTGAGAGTCTTTCATCCGAATCACCCTCGCGCATCACTCCAATCGAGGATAACCTTCCCTGCTTCGCCTGTACGCATGGCTTCGAAGCCCTTTTCGTAATCGCGCCAGGAAAAGCGGTGCGTGATGACCGGAGAAATGTCCAGGCCGGATTCGATCATCACGGTCATCTTGTACCAGGTCTCAAACATTTCGCGGCCGTAGATGCCTTTGATCGTGAGCATGTTGAAGATGACGTGGCTCCAGTTGATCGCGACTTCGGCGGACGGAAGCCCCAGCATGGCGATCTTGCCGCCATGGCACATGTTGTCCAGCATTTCGCGGAACGCTTCGGGCGAGCCCGACATCTCGAGACCCACATCGAAACCTTCACGCATCTCGAGACGTTTTTGAACGTCTCGCAGGCGCGTCGTTCGCGAATCTACCGTGACGGGGATGCCCGCTTTTTCGGCAAGCTTAAGGCGGTGCGGATTCACATCGGTGATGGCCACGTGGCGCGCCCCGGCAAATCGCGCAACCACCGCAGCCATGATGCCGATGGGGCCAGCGCCGGTGACCAGAACATCTTCACCGAGCACCGGAAACGAAAGCGCGGTGTGAACCGCATTGCCGAACGGATCGAAAATGGCGGCAATTTCGAGCGCGATCGGGCGCGTGTGCTTCCAGACATTCATCATCGGCAGGACCACGTATTCAGCGAACGCCCCGGCGCGGTTCACTCCCACGCCCTGCGTGTGCGCGCACAGATGACGCCGACCGGCGAGACAATTTCGGCAACGCCCGCACACGACGTGCCCTTCCCCGCTGACAAGATCGCCGGGGTGAAGATCTTCCACGTTGGATCCCACTTCGACAATTTCTCCGCAGAATTCGTGACCGATGACCAGCGGCACGTGAATCACGGACTGCGCCCACTCGTTCCAGTCGTAAATGTGCAGGTCGGTACCGCAAATTCCCGTGCAAAGCACGCGAATCTTCACGTCATTGATGCCGGGTTCGGGCTCGGGAACATTTTCGAGCCAGAGACCTCGCTCAGCGCGGCTTTTAACAAGGGCCTTCATTCCGGATCTCCTCCAGCACAGTCAGCCGGTTCGGCGAAATCAAAGCCGTAAATGCGGACTATTCGCGCTCCGCGCGTTTCGGACCCGAAGAGATTGGGGCGCGGGCCCTTTCTGGCCTTTGTCGCGGCAAACCGTCAGCATGCTTGGGTTTTCGATTGGATTTTTCCATTTTGGATACAGCGTAGGCCAGAAGACCGAAGACGTCGCTGAAACCGCTGCGCACGCGCTCCCTCCAGTACTTGCCCTCCTGGCCGATGTGACGGTATTTCTGGTAGCGATTGTCGAGAAGTTGTCGCGGGGGAAGTTCGGTCAGCGGGCGGAGCGCCTCGAGCAAGTGGCTTTTTAGCGTTTCGGCCGCCGCGGCTGGATCAAGATGCGCCCCGCCTTCGGACTCGGGGACCACGGTATCGATGATACCTAATGAGTAAAGGTCTTGTGCGGTTAATTTCAGGACATCCGAGACAGCCTCCGCCTTGCCGGCATCCCGATAAAGAATCGCGGCAGCCCCTTCCGGAGAAATCACGGAGTAAATCGCGTTCTCCAGCATCAAAACGCAGTCCGCAACTCCCATCGCCAGCGCCCCGCCGCTCCC
>PMOP01000173.1:1746-12378 GCA_003161495.1 Acidobacteriota bacterium
GGGCAATCCACAAGAGTAATGACGGGAATCTTGAATTTGGAAGCAAGCCTCATGAGCCGCAACGATTTTCGGTAGCCCTCGGAATACGCCTTGCCGTCGTGCGATGCGGCCTTTTCCTCGGCCGTGCCGCCGCGCTCCTGGCCAATCATGATCACGCTGTCGCCATTTAATTCGGCGATACCGCCGATAACGGCTGGATCGTCGCCACTCCACCGGTCGCCGTGAAGTTCCAGGAAACGAGTGGTCATATGCGCGATGTAATACTTGGCCGTGGGCCGTCCCGTATGCCTCGCCAGGCTGACTTTTTGCCAGGCGGTCATATGCTTTGATTTAACCGCCGGAGGCAAATTCTTACCCGCCACGTCCATGGCCTTGTTGCGCTTTAGATGGCCGATGAGGAATGCAGTGACCGCCGTCAAATCCTTCCGACCGATCACGAGATCGATGAGCCCCGCCTTAAGCAACGTATCGGCCCGATGCGAATCTTTTGGCGGCGCTATGCCTGTCGTTTGCTCGATGACTCGAGGGCCGACAAAACCGATTTGCGCGCCTGGCTCGGCGATCAGGATGTCGCCAAGCGACGCGAAGCTGGCCGTAACGCCACCGAATGTCGGATCCGTTAAAATGGAAATGAACGCAAGTTCCTGCCGGTCATGCACGGAAGCGGCGGCCGCGACCTTAGCCATTTGCATCAGCGAGAACATGCCTTCCTGTACGCGCGCGCCGCCACTGGCCGCCACGCTCACTAGTGGAATGCGGCGCTGCGTAGCCTCCTCAAAGGCATGAGCAATTTTTTCCCCGACCACCGAACCCATCGTGCCGCCCAAAAATGCGAAATCAAAAACCACCAAAACAACTTGATGGCCTCCGATTCGGCAAAATCCCGCGGTGACGGCTTCGCGGACTCCGGTCTCACGGCGCGCATCCTGCAGACGAACGCGATAGGATTTGTGATCCGCAAACCCCAGCGGGTCGACCGACACCAGATCGCGATCCAGTTCACGAAACGTGCCTTCGTCGGCCAGCAATGCGATTCGTGCGCGCGAAGGCATGGACAAATAATGATTGCATCCCGGGCAGATATAGAGGTTCGCTTCCAGAGCGGCCCTTTGATGAACAGTGCCGCAACCGGGACACTTCAAGGTAGCAGGGATGGAGTTTTTGCCTCTGAGCATGATTCCCTTCTTCCAGAATGATAACTGCCGTAATCTGAAGCCGATGAGCAGAAGAATGCACATTCATTATCGCAGGTCGATAGCCTGGTTTGGATGAAAAAATAGTGACTGTAATTATGGAATCAGGAATGCTTCTGGCAAAGCGGGGATTCGCAATTTCTTAATTTAAAGAAAAAACGGGACTTAGCGCGAGAAGAGGAAGGAATGGAGGAAGAAAAACTTTGGAGGGAGGAGGGCCGAATGTGGGTGTNNGAATTTTGTCCAATTCATCGTTTTGATGGAATGGATCAGATTCCTTTGCACTGAAGAGGAACACCGCAAAAAATCAAAATGCGAACCGCAAACGGCGTGAGGGCCACATGCGTTGAAACACCATGCAGGCTCACGCGGAATTTTTAGAAACGAATTCAGGCAGGGATTGCGCCGTGGAATCGGATCCGAGGCTTCTCCAAACATAGCGTAGTGATTGCAAACCCAACACCGTTCGGAAGAGAATTTCCAGATCCGAAAGGAAGGTGCGAGTCCTCAAATATTTGCGTGACATTTCCAATTTGAACGGCAAAATTTTTGCGATGTACTGCTCCTCGTAGCAACTTTCCTGAAACAATCGTTCTTCATTGCGGAAGGCCAGTGAGGTCAGGTCCGTAATTCCGGGCGGCGTTTGCAGCAGCTCTTCGTATTCGTCGCGAAACATCTCGACAAATCTCTCCACCTGAGGCCGCACTCCCACCAATTGCATCTCCCCCTTCAGCACGTTCACAAGCTGCGGCAGTTCGTCCAGTTTGTATCTTCTGAGGAATCGGCCCACTGGCGTGACCCGCGTGTCGCCGGACGCCGTCAGCAGGCTGCCGGCGCAATCAGTGAACATGCTCCTGAATTTCAAAAGACGAAACATCCGCAGCTTTTTGCCAACGCGGGACTGAAAATAAAAAATCGGGCCGCCGTCGTCAAGCTTGATCGCCGAAGCAATGATTGCAAATATGGGAATCAAAAATGCAAGCCCAAACAGCACACAAGCCACATCGAACACGCGCCGTAGCGTATGCCTGTCGAAATTCCAGCGCGGCATGTCGGACTGCAGCGACTGGGAAATCATCGAATGAAAACCATGAGAGGCCATGGAACAATCCTCCTAGCTGTTGATTTAGATTCGCGGTATTACCTGTGCAAAGGAATTGGATGGGGGCGAAAGATCATCTGGTGATGGCCGTAAGGACTTTTCGGATGGGATTCGGGCTTTCCCCGGCCGCGGGTCGATACAAGAGGGCCAGGACAAAACCGAGCGCGTAAGCGAAATGGTAGATGGCAAATGCAATTGGCAAGCAGGGAAGAAATTTCCAACCTTCCCTCTTCGCCACGGAAAACGCCGCCGCAAAAGAAGCGGCGAGATATAAACCAGCCAACCCAAGCCACACGTTAAAGAACACTTTTTGCCACAGTAACAATCCGCTGAGACTGGCTACGGCGGCGCAAAGCAATAAAATGCCTGCGGCGAGCAGGCACGAACCCGTAACAAAGTTTCGCCAAGATGCGAGCCCGCGATGGTTTCGAATCACGGCGACTTTCCAGAATCCATATTGAAAATACTGCCAAAATAAACCCGACAGACTGGCTCTCGGCCAATACCAGGAAATAAGCCTGGGCGAACGCCAGACGGTTCCTCCGCGGGAAACAATTCGCATATTCAATTCGTAGTCCTGGCTGCGAACCAGTGTTTCGTCAAACATGCCTAAGCGTTCCAGAGTGGACTTTCGCCAGCAGCCATACGTCACGGTATCCACAGGGCCTTCGTATCCTGGGTCGCGATACTTGACGCCGCCCCTGGCGAATGGCGACTGATAGGCATGCGCGATGGCCAGCGCCAGGTAGCCTTCCGCTTGGGTTAGCGCCGGGCCGCCCACATTGTCGGCGTGGGATTCATTGAGCACTTCAACGCACGAACGTACGTAGTCCGGGGCGTAGACGGAATGCGCGTCCATGCGAATGATGATTTCACCCCTGGCTTCGCGAATCGCGCGATTCAGTCCCGTGGAAACGATTTGTTCCGGATTATCGAGAACTCTGAGAGCTGGAAATTTCTTTTTAAATTCGCCAAGAACCCGCCGCGTTCCGTCTTTGCTCATGCCTTCGGCGACCAGGACTTCCATTTCGATCTCACCCAGCTCCTGGTGAAAGACGGAATCGAGAAACGCATGAATGTGCCGAATTTCGTTGCGGCAAGGCACCACCACGGAAACCTGGATTGCCCGGCTCTGTTGCACGGATGATTCCTTTAAGAGAGAAATAGGCAGATCATCGGTAGACTTTTGTTAGGAAGGAAAAAATAAGATCACGAGTGTTGCGCGAAAGGCTGATACGCCAGCGCGTGGACTTCCCTTACGGCTATCTCATGATCGTTCCTCTCGCACAGGCCGACAACGGCGACGGCCAGGGACAGCGCAATGGTCGGCAATTTTTCCCAATAAAGAGTGGACAAGCCAAGACTGTCGAGAGCGAGAGCAAAGATCAGCGACACGATCAAGGCTCCCTGGAATTGAAAACGCCGATTTCCATAGAGCAACCATCCGGCGCGAACAAATCGAAAAATGGCAGCCAGGAATAGAAGAAGGCCGGCCAAACCTAATTCAATCGAAATTGTCAGGTAGGCATCGTGCGCGCGGCCTTCGCTGCCGATCAGAGTCAAATAGTTCAATTCCTGGCCGAAGCCCTGGCCAAGGAAGGGCGCCTTTTGAATGGCTTGAAATGCCATTTCCCACCGTTCAAACCGGTGACTGAACCCTTCTCCTGTTGCCACGTTTACTTTAGTGGCCTCATCCACAAGAGGGCGGTCCAACAACCGCAATAAAATGATGACCGATAGACACGCCGCGGCGAACAGAAGCGCCCATTTCCAACGGCGCAACAGGCACAGAAAAAGGGCGAATCCCGCAGCAAGGCTCAACGTTGTTCCGCGAACGAACACGAGAGCAGGCACTGCCGCGAATCCCAAAGCAAAGCCGGGCCACAGGATTCTGCCTGCCGGTCTCTTTGAAAAAATAATTCCACCCAGGCCGGCGGCGAAAGCCAGCAAGACCGCGGCCTGCCCAATCGTATTCGGGTTCCACGTGGTGAACGTAGCGGCGTCCTTCATCTGCTGAAAATTCGCGTACGCATTCGAGGGCCTTGAACCCAGGTGCATGAAAACCTGGATCATCAGCGCAATTCCACCGCTCATCAGCCCGGCCAGAAAAAATCCCAGCCTTCTCTTCGACTGCACGAGACGGGGGAGAATAAATAGGATGATGGCGCATCCAGCCATTTTGACAAATGCATAGCCTTCGGGGGGCGTTCCGTGGGCGGTTTCCACAACGATTGACAAGACGCAGGCCGCAAGGAAAAGCGCCTGCCCGATGAAAATGTTTATTTGCTCTTTGGAAAGAGGAGCGGGCGTCCACAGAACGGTGCGAGCCAGAAATAGTAGGAGCAATACGTCGTCCACACGAATATTGATCGTAGTGCCGAGGGAATAGGCGCAGTCGGGAAATCCCAGCGCGAAAGCATAAAGGAACAGTGCATACTCGGGCTTCGTCCAGAGAAACACGAGTCCAATCAAAACAGCTACGCCGAGTTCAAAATAAAGGATGAGTGTTGGATACATGATGATCGTTTCTCACGCCTCTGGTTCACTTGCTTTTAGGACACGCGTTTACCGGACAACTTGGATCCGTGATTTTTTCTCAATGATGCGCGCCGGAACGCCCCCGGCCATGGCAAACGGCGGAACATCGTGCGTGGCCACGGAATTGGCCGCGAGGAGAGCGCCTGGTCCGATGACGACGCCCTTGGTTACCGTCGCATGCGCCGCGATCCACGCCCCTTGGCAAATATGAATGGGCTGAAGATTACTTGGACCGAACCGGTAGGATCCGTTGACTGTGGTGTGGTCACCCGTGACCAATACGGCGTACGGCCCAAGTTGCGCCTTATCCTGCAGGACGATTCCACCGCCTGCATGGAGCCAGCAACCCGTGGCGATGAAAACATCGTTGCCGATTTGCAAGCGATTCGTAAAGTTGATGGTCACATGCCGCGCGATCTGAAAATTCTCCCCACAATATTTGAATGACGGCCGCAACAGGAATCCGCGCAACCGCAATACCGGCCGCAAATCGGGCAGCCAGCTTGTAGCGATGCTGATGAAATGGAACCAGAGATATTGAAGCACTCGCATTCTCCCGCTCCTACTCCTGCGGAACCGCCGCACTCCCCGCAGGCACATTGGTATTCAGTTCCCGAAGCACCGTGGCAATGAATCGACCGAGCGTCTGCTGGCGAGCCGCGTGCAGGCCGTTGCGGATCAGGGCGCGGCGCAATTCGCCGTCAACGATGATGCGTTCTATGGCTCGCGCCAAAGCCCGCGCATCTTTGGGAGGGACGAGCAGTGCGTCGTAACCGTCCGTGACCGTGGATGGCACGCCTCCGGCTGTCGTGGAAATACACGGCAGCCCGTTGGCGCGCGCCTCCACCAGGACATGCGGAGTGCCCTCGGAAAGCGTTGGGAGCACGAAGATATCCGCGGCGCGCATGCGGTCGAATAATGGCTTGCCATTTGGTACATAGCCTGTCCAGCGAATGCGATCGCAAATGCCTCGCGCCGCGGCGATGGCTTCTAATTTGTCGCTATAGCGCGTGAATTCGCGTGGACCCACAATTTCCAGCTCCCACGGCACATCCGCGTCGAGCAGCGAAACAGCCTCCAGCAAATACTCGATTCCCTTTTCCGGACGGATGAAACCGACAAAGAGGATTCGCACAGTTTGGCTCTGGCATGTATCGAAGCGCGCGAAAAACTCACTCTCCTGCACGGTGCTCGAAACAATTTCGATCGTTCTCGAAGATGCATACGCGCGGGCCAGTTCCCGGCCATTGCAAATCAATGCGCCGTTTGTGAGCCATCGTCCAAGGCGCGTGCAAACGCGATCTTGCAGAGCGTAGAGAAACGCAAAGGCGTCTAGGACCGGCCCATTTCTGGGGCCCGTTCTGAGCAACGTCAAAGGGTCACCGACGATCCAATGGCAAATAGGTTTGCGAAACACGGCGGCGCAAAAATACAGCACAGCCGTGTAAGGACACATTCCCCGAACGAACAGAACGTCCGCCCGGCGGCAGGTCCGCACGTAGGCGCGTGCGATTCCGAAAAAATGAAACAGCGAGCTCGTGGTGGTGCTCCAAAACGGTTGCGCGATAAGTTCGAGATTCGGCGCATCCAGCGGAAAATCAAACGGCGCGGGGGGAGAGCCCTGCACAACCCTTGCGCAAACACAGAGTTTTTCACAATGCTTGGCGAGCGCTTCGGCAACCCGCCCCGACGCCGCCTGCATATAAATTTCCCGGGTGTTGGAAAATGCGCGAACAGGAGTGACGTATCCGAGGGTTTGAATCATTGTCAGGACCACGAAACATTCAGGCGATCAACCGCGAGTACCGCAACCGCAAGGCGGCGACTTGCCGGAAAAACAACCTGAGATTTCCCGGTGCAAATGGCCAAAATTCAAGCGGCGAGATCCCCAACCAATTCGCCGCGGCGGCAATCAAAACGAACAACTGCGCGACCGCGCTCATCAAAACAGCGAAAGCCATGCCAATCAGCCCGAAAGGCCCTAAGAAAAACAGCGCCGCAAGGGCGAGGACGCCGGTTCCAATCAGTTGACTCACCAGCCCCGCTTGGGGTCGTCCCACGCCTCGCAATCCTTGGTTCAGGATGTTCGTCGAACCCGCCAAGGAGGCCGCCAGGGCCAAAACCACCGCCGGCCAAACCGCACCCGAGAATTGGAATCCAAACAACGGCACCACGAGGAACGGAATCATGCAAGACAGGACCAGACCCACAGCGCAGGACACTAAAGCGGATTGCCGGAACGTCTCGATGATAATTTTCTCCTGGCTCCCCGTATTTCTTTCGTTGGAAAGGGCGGCAAAAGAGGTGATCCCCAGTGCCTCGCCGATGGAAGACTGCCCATTGGCTAAGGCGGCGGCGACTACATAAATTCCGGCGGCCTCCGCGTTGAGCAAGCTGACGACTAGGATCGTGTCGAGTTGCAGTGAAAATAGATTGCTGATGGTTGCACCGAAATAAGGGATGCCTGCGCGCAGCAAATGCCTGCACCGGTCGAATTGCAAATTGCCGGCGAACAAGGACTTTCTCTGAATCCAAATGCGTAAGAGGAGGGCCAGCAATTGGCTCGCGAGAAACGCGGAAACGAACCAACGCACCTGATCTCTGCGAGTCACGGCGATTCCTGCCACGAGAATGAGATAAAAAAGAAAAAAGGAAAGCCGCAGAAGATTGTAGCGGCGCCAGCGCATTCGCCCGTGCTCGACAGCCAACAGAACTTGATTGCAAATGTCGAACGGAATGAGCAGAAGGCATAGCCGCGCGAGAAAAAGCAAATAACCCCTGTCGGATGGCAACAACAATGGGAGCAAAAAATACCCGACCAGAAGATACAACACAGCGGTAGCCAGCCCGACCGCAACACCGACGGCGACCCAATCACTCTCTCGCCCGGGATCCCGTGCGACTTCCCGCGCCAGAACCCAGTTGCAACCCATCAATCCCAGATTGCTCAATACCGTAGGCCATAGAATGACCGTGGCGAGTTCGCCTCTTGCAACGGGACCCAGCAAACGAGCGGTCAGAATGCCGGTGGCGGCTCCGCAAGCCTGGATTAGCAAGCTCGTGGAAAATGTTCCGATATTGGCTTTGGAAAATATCACACGGGCTAACGGCGACTACGCCGCTCCTTGCTCGTCCATCGGACGAGTGCGGGCGTAATACGAGTAATCGTTCAGAGAGGCGTTGAGGTTATTAAGAACCACTCCGATAAGATTTGTTCCAACGGAGCGCGCTTGCGATTCCGCGTACTGAACGACCTGGCGGGGCGTGTCTCCCCCTTTTACGACCAGGATGGTTGCACCAACCATGCTTCCCAGGATGCGGCTGTCTGCCCGATTGAGAAGGGGAGGCGAATCCAGAATGACAAAGCGATACGTGGCCATCGACTCCTGAATTAAGGCTCGCATCCGGTCCGAGGAAAGAAGCTCGGAAGGATTCTCAGGAATAGGTCCGCAATGTAAAACGTACAGGCGGCTATACGAAGTCGGGTACACCATTTGCTGCCACGCGCCCTGGCCCGCGAGATAGCCGCTCAAACGTGAGCCTGGTTGGGGGAAATATTTCTGAATGCTTGGACGGCGCATATCCGCATCGACCAGAAGGACCGGCTGCCCGAGTTGCGCCAGGGAAAAAGCCAGATTCACGGCGACCGTGGTTTTTCCCTCGCCCGGCTGAGCACTGGTCACCAAAATGGAATTCGCAAAACGCCCGGAGGCGGAGAGAATCACGGAAGTTCGAAGTTCGCGAAATGCCTCCGAAAAAGCCGACCCTTTGTGAATCCCAAGATCGTTTCGAGGAAGGTCATCGATCAGCGCGCCGTCCGTCACAGTCTTCGAATCGGCCAATCCAAAGATGAGCGCCCGATCCGCCGTTGCGATGCGCTTGCGTTTCCTGCCGTTGCGGGCGCCAAGCGTGGGAATAAAACCCATGACCGGAATACCCAAAAAGTGGAACACATCTTCGCTGTACCGAATTGTCTGATCTAAATGTTCCCTAAGAAACGCAAGGGAAATCCCGAGGCCTAAACCAAGGAACGTAGCCAGCCCTAAATTAAGTGGATAATTTGGCGCGATCGGTTTGTAAGGCTCAGTTCCCGGATCCACGATCCGGATGTTGCTGGCGTTCAGGCCCGCCGATACACCCGCTTCCTTGAGCCGCTCCAACAATCCGTCATACAACCCTTTGTTGGAATCCACTTCGCGGTTCAAGATTCCGTACTGCACGGATTTTTCGGCAATCTGGTTTGCCTCCGCCTGCTTTCCTGCAAACGCCTGGCGCACCAGTTTTTCGCGCCGGAGCGCGGCGAAGTAATCATTGCTGATTTTCTGCGCCGCGCGCCAGCGCTCCCTCTCCAGGGAACTCTGAATTTCCGCAATCTCACTTTGGGTTTCCTTGACCTTTGGGTAGTTCTCCGTGAAGGTTGCGGCCAGTTGCGCATGCTCCTTCTGAAGATCCGCAAGCCGCACGGTGAGGTCCTGCAACAATTTGCTTTCAAAGACGCCGGGGAGCGAACCGTAATCGCCGGATTGCACCAGCCGGAAAACGGATTCCTTCTCCATGCGATCCGCCTGCGCCTTGTTCAACTCTTCCTGCACTTCCCGAACGCTCTGGTTGACGATGCTTTCCTGTTCGCCCTTGCCCGTTTCGAGATAAAGAAGGCCATTCTCCGCCGCATATTTCTGCACGTCGTCTTCCGATTTTTCCAGCCTGGCTTTCAGGTCTTTCAGCTGCACGGAAAGCCATTCCGAAGCTTTTTGCGTGGCGTCCCAGCGCGCTTCGAGATTTTTTTGGATGTAATTTTCGGCGACCGCATTCACGGCGCGCGCCGCCAGTTGCGGGTCCTGCGAATCGAAACGAAGTTCGACAGCGCGGCTGCGCCGGATCGGCCTGATATCCAAACGGTCCTGAAAACTCGTGAGCACGGTTTCACGGATCGCCAGGTCGGGAGCAGCCGNNAACTCGGCTCTTTGATCCAAGCCGAGTTGATGAATGACGCGTTCGGCCAGATCGTCGCTGGCCAGAACCTTGTATTGTGTCTCGAGGTAGGCGTCGGTAACTTCATCCACCAGAAACATCTCTTGCGGATTGGCGACGCTGGGATTCTCTTTGTCAATTTCAATCAGCGCCTTGGAACGGTACACCGGTTTTTCTTCGATGGATCCCGCCAGAACGGACACAAACAGGACGGAAAAAGCGGTCAGGACCGTCCATCGCCGCTTTCGAATGACTCTCCACCAAGCCAAAAGATCGGGCGGCTTTTCCATTCTTGCCGGATGGAGCGCGCCCGGAATCGAGCGCCGCCGTTCCACGCGAACATCTCGCGCGGTGATCAATTCCATTTTATTCTGCTCGTTGTTGTCCGAAGCCATTCCCTCACCACCTGTAAATCGCGACGCCCGCAGCGGTCTGCAGAGCGGCTTGCGAGCCCTTGTAGAACACGTTTTTCGCCGCGCTGTTCGGGACAAAAACGATGTCCTTGGGCTGCAGAAATGTGTCCGGAGCTTTGCCGGAAAAAACCTTGCCGAGGTTCGTTGGAATTTCGATTCGATTTCCCGTCGACGGATCGGTGCGGATAATTCGCGCCCGGCCGATCGCCGACGTATGCGTCGGCCCTTCGGCCAGCGCGAGCGCCTGCAGCAAGGAAATGTTTTCGTTATTCTGCAAAACAAAACCGCCCGGCTTATTCACCTCTCCGACCACGTACACAATTCCGGCGCGCGGAACTTTCACAATGTCCCCGGGTCGGACCGTGACGTTCAACGCGAAATCCGCGGAGTCCAGCAGTTTTTTGAGATTGATCTG
>PMOP01000087.1 GCA_003161495.1 Acidobacteriota bacterium
CAGCGTCTGCCGCGCAAAGGTTCCATCTTCCTCAGCGTAAGCGATCACGACAAGCGCCACTGCGGGCCCCTCGCGAAGGAGTTGCATTCGCTCGGATTCCGATTGATCGCGACGCGCGGCACCGCCGCGGCTCTCGAAGCTGCGGGAGTTCCCGCCGAACCGGTATACAAAGTGAATGAAGGCCGGCCGAATATCGTCGACCTCGTGAAGACCGGTAAAGTCGACATGATCATCAACACGCCCCTTGGCCGCGAATCGTTTTACGATGAGAAATCCATCCGGCGCGCGGCGATTCGTTACAATATTCCCTGCATCACCACGCTGTCCGCCGCCAATGCGGCGGCCCGCGGGATTCGCGCGCTCGTGGAGCAAACCTTGGAAGTTTCGCCGCTGCAGTCGCTTCACGCCAAGAAGGCGGCCGCGCCGCAACTGCCCTCGGCAGGAGATTGAGTCCGCAGTAGCACAGGCACTCTTGCCTGTGCGGGTTTCGAGATTGTCAAAAGCACCAAGCTGCGTGCAATTGGCGAAAATCGCACAGGCAAGAGTGCCTGTGCTACATAAACCATCTTCAGAACATAAGGGAAATCGGCATGGGACACAAACCACCGCTCAAGGGAATCATTCCGGCGCTTACGACACCGTTTGAAGCTCACGGGGCCGTAGCCCTGAGCCGCATGCGCGAAAATATCGGCGCGTACAACCGGACAGGACTGTCCGGCTATCTGGCGTTCGGCTCCACCGGCGAATCGGTTCTGCTGGACCGAGCGGAATTTGAAAGGATTCTCGCCGCGGTACGCGAAGCGGCAGCGCCAGGAAAAATCTTAATCGCCGGAACGGGCGCGGAGTCCAGGGGGAAACTATTTCTCGCACGGAAGTAGCGGCCAAGCTCGGCTACGATTACGCGCTCGTTTGCCCGCCATGCTATTACAAGCCCGCGATGAATTCGCACGTCCTCGTGGAACATTACCGGCGAGTGGCCGACGCCGCGCGGATTCCCATCCTGCTCTATTCCGTGCCGCAATACACGGGAGTGGCCATCGAAGTGGATGTCGCTGCTCGCCTCTCGGAGCATCCCAACGACGCGGGGATGAAGGATAGTTCCGGAAATGTGGACCGCGTCGGCGCGATTCTTGCCGCGGTGCCCGAGACGTTCGAGCTGCTTACCGGAGCCTCCACGACGGTTTATCCATCCATGACGGTCGGAGGAAAAGGCGGAATTCTGGCTCTGGCGGATTTTCTGCCGGAACTTTGCGTGGCGCTCTACGATGCAATCATCTTGCGCGACGCGGAGAAATCGCTCGAACTGCAGCGCCGCCTTATCCCGCCGACAACTCGGATCGTCGGCGCGATGGGAGTTGCGGGAGTGAAATATGCCATGGATCGCCGGGGATATTATGGCGGGCCGGTGCGCGGGCCGCTCTTGCCGCTCGGGGAAGCGCAGAAGAAAGAAATCGAAGTCCTGATGGCGGCGCTAGCGCCATCGACCGTTACGGTCTGATGTTACGGCTTGAATCCGAAAGAATTCCACGTCATCCAATAAACTTTATGATTGTGAAAAGCAGGTTGCCGTGCGGACACAAGGATGGAACGCTTGATGGAGTGTAGCTGTATCACACCGGCCGAGTTGCCCGGAACCACGCGCCTCTATTCCACATTTCTTTCCGATTTTTCCCGCGTCGCCCAATTTTACCGCCATCCGCCCAGTGCCAAGGGAATGGAAGAGTCCGCGCGTGAAATCCGGCTCGAAGATTCCGTTCGGCGCGCTGTTGTGGAAGTGTTGAGGAAACAGAATCGATCGTTCGGAGCGGACGATGCAGCGACCACGCGAAATCTGGACCGGCTGAGAGATGGCGCGGTCGCCGTCGTGACCGGGCAGCAAGTCGGCCTGTTTGGCGGCCCTGCGTACAGCATTTACAAGGCGCTGACAGCCGTTCACGCGGCGCGCGAATTGACCGAGCGCGGCGTGAACGCCGTCCCGGTTTTTTGGCTTGCGACCGAGGACCACGACCTCGCGGAAGTGGATCATTGTTTTTTCCCTAAACGCGGCGGCATCGAGCGTTTCGATCTTCCGGTCTCCGGCCTGGCCGAACGGCGCGTCGGCGAAATTCAGTTGGGCGAGGCTGTTCGCGGGCTATCCGCGCAAGTGACCGAACTTCTTGAAGGCGCGCGTGCCGAGGAGATCGGCCGGTGGATCACGGAAAGCTATGCGCCGGAGGAAACGTTTGGCTCCGCCTTCGGAAAACTGATGGCGCGAATTTTTGCCGGACGCGGCCTCATTTTTCTCGATCCGATGTCTCCCGAGCTGCACCGTTTGTCTCTGCCGACGATGCTGCGCGCGGTAAAAGAACACAAAACCCTCTCCGCTGAACTGATCGCGCGATCCGCGGCACTGGAAAAAGCCGGCTTCCACGCGCAAGTGAAAGTCACCGAACAAAGCACGCTCGTCTTCCGCATTGTCGGCGGGCAGCGTCTTGCCCTTCGCGCAGTGAATGGACGCCTCGCGGCCGGCGACAAAACGGAATCACTCGATGAGACGCTAAAAGCCGTGGAAGAGCATCCCGAACACTTCAGCCCCAGCGCGCTGCTTCGTCCCGTAATTCAAGATACGCTTCTGCCGACCGTGGCCTACATCGCCGGAGCCGCCGAAGTGGCCTATCACGCGCAGACGTCGCTCGTTTACGAAAAACTGCTCGGCAGGGCCCCTGCGATTTTGCCGCGAGCGAGTTTTACGCTGGTGCCGTCGCACGTTTACAATTTGCTGAAGAAATATAATTTGAATGTGAGCGACATTGTTCAGGAACGCCGCAAACTTCGCGCGCGCCTGGAGGCCGAGGCGCTGCCGCATGCGCTCACCGCGCGATTTGAAGAAGGCGACCTGGTGATCAAAGCCCTGATCGAAGGCCTGCGCGATCCGCTCACGAAGCTTGACCAGACGCTCATCGGCGCGCTGGACACAGCATCCGAAAAAATTCTCTATCAATTCAACGGCCTGCGCACAAAGGCCGGCCGCGCCGAAGGATTCCGCACCGGCGTGCTGAACACGCATGAAAACGAGATTACCAGTTCGCTGCTTCCGAATGACGCGCTGCAAGAGCGATCTTTTGGATTGCTCACGTTTCTGGCATCGGAAGGGCAGGAACTCCTCGACCATCTCGACGGCCACATAAAAACAGGGACCGGAGAACATTGCTTCCTGTTCCTGCAACCCGCCGCGAAGTAATGGTTTTGTAGCGCCGGCGTCCCGCCGGCGGGTTTTGTGTGCGTTTCCAGGCACAAAACTGCCGGCGGGACGCCGGCGCTACAAAACCTAGCCCTCGACAACGAGACATGTGAACACATATCCGATTCCCCGAATCATGTTGTGAAAGAGGGACTAAGTGGTGTAGCAGGA
>PMOP01000492.1:0-4438 GCA_003161495.1 Acidobacteriota bacterium
ACAATCAAGCACAAAAAAGCGGCTACCGACGCCAAGCGCGGCCGCATCTTCACCAAAGTGATTCGCGAAATCACCATTGCCGCTCGCGTGGGCGGCGGCGATCCGGATTCCAATCCGCGACTGCGCACCGCGATTCTTGCCGCCAAAAACGAAAACATGCCGAACGACAACATTGAGCGCGCCCTGGCTCGCGGCACCGGCACGCTTGAGGGCGAGCAATACGATGAGGTGAATTTCGAGGGGTACGGCCCGGGCGGCGTCGGCATGATTATTGAAGTGGTCACCACCAACCGCAATCGCGTCGTCAGCGAGATCCGCCACATGATGAACAAGAACGGCGGCAACATGGCCGAAAACGGCGCAGTCGGATGGATGTTCCAACGCAAGGGCGACATCGTCGTTTCCAAGGAAAAGGCCGACGAAGACAAGATGCTCTCCATCGTTCTCGATGCCGGCGCAGACGATTTGCGCGACGACGGCGAGGCCTGGGAAGTGTTGACTCCTCCGGAAAAGTGCGAAGCGGTTCGTGGTGCGCTGGTCAAGGACGGAATCACTCCGGATTCCGCCGAGGTCGGCTGGGTGCCGCAGAATTACGTGAAGCTTTCCGGCACTCAGGCGGCGCAGATGCTGCGGCTCATCGAGGCGCTCGAAGAGCACGACGACGTTCAAAAAGTTTCCGCCAACTTCGACATCGACGAAAAAGAAATGCAAGCCGTAATGGCCGCGCAGTAGTAGTAGTAGCACAGGCACTCTTGCCTGTGCGGGTTTCGAGAATCTGGGTACGTGAAACGTGTGCTGTAATTGGTACAAAACCGCACAGGCAAGAGTGCCTGTGCTACAAAAAAGCACCCAGCCTGCAACTGCACGGTTCCCATCACACATCCCGCTGAAAAAATTGTGGCCCCATGCAGCGCCCCGTCGTACACTCATTGCCGTGCCACTCTCTCCTCGAACAAATGAGATTTTGATCCGCGTCCTCGGCGTAGATCCCGCCGCGGCCGGAGCCACCGGATACGGCGTAATCGAAAGCGACGGCCGTCGCTGCCGCATGCTGCGCTTCGGCGCCCTGCGCGCCACGCGCAAAGGCCCCGAACATTTTCCGGAACGCCTGCGCGAAATCCACGCCATGCTTGCTGAATTGATCGAGGAATTCCGGCCGCACGGCGTCGCGGTCGAATCGGTATTCACCGCACTCAACATGAAAACCGCATTACGGCTTGCCGAAGTTCGCGGCGTGGTCTTGCTTGCCGCCGCGCAGCAAGGCATCCCTGTGTGCAGCTATTCGCCTCGCGAAATAAAAGCCTCCGTGGCAGGCTATGGCAACGCGGCGAAGGAGCAAATGCAGTTGATGGTGCGCGCGCTGCTCGGCATGAGCGAAACCCCCGAGCCTGCCGATGCCGCCGACGCTCTCGCCGTCGCGCTCTGCCACGTGCAGACCGAACGATTTCGCGCACGGCTGGGCACCGGAACTATGCGCCCCGCGGCGGAGCCGGGTTGCGCGCCTGCCCTGCGCGGGCCACGCAGCCGCGGCGCCGCTTCGCGCATCTCATAGTCACGATGACTCGCAACCGTTTTCTTTTGCGATCCCTGTGCCTGCTTGCGGGCGCATGCTTTCTTATTCCCGCGGCCCGCGCCAATCCGGCGGGCGCGACCATCACGTATCGCCGCGTTTTCAAGGGCAGCACCCCCGAATATATTGAAATTAAAATCGGCGACCAGGGGAAATCCACGTTCGATATTCGCCAGCTTGACGATGTTGCGGACCTGGAGCCTTTTGACGTGAGCCCCGCCGTGCAGAAAAAGATTTTCGATTTGGCGGGCGATCTGAAATATTTCGCGGTCGCCGATCTCGACGTCCAGAAGAAAATTGCCAATCTCGGCCAGAAAACATTCCGCTACGAGAACGGCGCCGAAACGCACGAAACCTCGTTCAATTACACGCTAAATCCATCGGCCACTCAGCTGATGCAAATCTTCGAGGGATTGGCCAGGCAGCAGCAAGACCTGGTTTTACTTCAGCGCCAGGCCAAATTTGATCGTCTCGGCGTCAATGACGCCCTTATGCAATTTGAATCGGACATGGACCACCGTCTTCTGCCCGAGCCCGAGCGCCTCTTGCCGATCCTCGATCAGATCGCCGCGGATTCTCACTTCGTGGAAATTGCCCGCACGCGCGCACGCGCTCTTGCCGAGCGCATCCGAACCTCGCGCGACCATGGAAATTGAGGTTTTAGTGGCGCAGGCTTCAGCCTGTGGGGTTTAAGCCTGCGCAAAATTAAAAATCCACAGGCTGAAGCCTGCGCCACTAAATTACGACCATCCCCGCATACCCCACAACTTCCTCCATGTCGCCGTTCACTTCTCCCGAAGTGGCGTAGCGGACCAGCTCGGCTCCGGTAGCGCCCAACTCGCGCGCGGCAATCAGCACGGCAACCGCGGCAGCATATCCGCACATGGAAATCCTTTCGTTGCGGACGGTGTCGAAGAGTTTTCTCGCATCGAGAGCGAGGAATTGATCGATGGCCTTGCGATCTTTCACGCGCGTCACGGCGTCTCTTTCGTAATGGTTCATGTCCGAGCTGGCAATGAGCAGGACCGGCTCGCGCTCCGCGGCAATCACGCTTGCGAGAGCATGGCCCAGGGCTTCGAGAACGTCCCATTGAGCGGGGCCAATCACGATCGGCACAAACGCGAATGCGGGTACGAGCCGCTGCAGGAACGGAATCTGGACCTCGAGAGAATGCTCCGTGCTGTGCGCCACGGCATCTTCACGAAGCACCGGAAAAGCGCGAAGAATGTTTTCCGCCAGAGGACGATCGATGCGCGCCATTCCCAGCGGCGTTTGCCAGGAACCCTCGGAAAGTATTGCGAGCGGAGCGCCATGCGGAAAATGCCGGGGCCCGAGCAGTATTACTCGTCCGGGAATTTCAATGCGCCGGTAAACTTCTCCGGCGACTGCGCCCGAATACATGTAGCCGGCGTGAGGAACGAGGCATGCGCGAACGCTAATTTTATTTTCATTCGCGCCGCCGGCAAGAAAAGAGTCGACGTCAGCGCGCAGGCGCTCGGGATCATCTGGATAAAAACGGCCGGCGACTGCAGGAGGGCGAATCATGTCGAGCCTGCAAGGCTCATTTCTTTTTGGATGGTTTACCCTTGATGTTCAAAGCGACAGTGGTGCCGCTCTGATACCAGATGACCACCAAGTCTCCGTACTGGTAGCCGCCCGCATCAAATAGTTTTTGCATTTTGTCGCGGATCGCAGAGGAATATGTGAACGTGTGCAGCCCAGGCACGACGGCCAGGTCACGCACCTGAAGCGACTGGTTCAACATGCGTTGAACCGCAAACTGCGTCTTGATGATGTTTCGAGATGAAGAGGATGTGGAAAGGCCGCTCTGAGCATTAGCCGACGGGGCGGAACTCACGACGAAGCCGCCGCAAAGAACGAGGCATGCGGCAACGAGAAGCGCGCGAGTTTTATTGTTGCGCTTCATCGAGCGTTATTTTCAGAGACTTCAGAAACCGCATGTCTTGCGGCGTCATTTCAAATTTTGGCGCCTCATGTTCCTCATGCAGAATTTCGTGGTCGACCTGAATGTGCAGCGATTCGAGGAAGCGGCGGTCGTTCCCAGTAATTTTAGCGTCGTCGCCGTCGCGTCGTGCAAGGCCAATCGTGGCATCCAGCTTCAGCACAATATCGAATCCGGCCGAGCGCACATCCGAAATGGCCTCCGAGATGCGCCCGGATTCCGACACGGTATCGTTGATGGCATGGCCCAACTCGCGCAGCAGTTGTTTCAGATGATCATCCAGTTGCACGATGCCTCCCTCAGGAAAACTTTCCTCCTTTTATTGTAGGGCGGTGTGACGCGGGAAACAAGTCCCCGGACAGGAAGGCGCGTGCCCAATCCGCCTACGCCTGCGGTCTCCGCTGTGAACAAGGCCATTTTGTACTAGAATTCAATCGTGGCCACCCAACCCATGGGACTGTTTGCGACGGTNNTTATACTTGCCGTGGCCGCGCTTCAGGCCACGTGGCGTGCCTGGCACAACGGGGCGGCCCGGTGGCTCGTGGGCATGGTGGCGGGCTACGCGGTGGTGATGATTTTTTTTGGCGTACTGTCATTTCGTGACTCGCGGCGTGTCCGATGAAACCCCCTCCCGATCAGACCGCTGAAAAGACGGCCGCGACGCGCGAACGCAAGGAGCGCTTCACGACGCTCGGCGGCATTCCGCTGAAGACGGTGTACACGCAGGAAGATCTTGCCGCCGATGACATCGAGGCAACGATCGGCGTCCCTGGAGAATTTCCCTACACGCGCGGCATTTATCCCACCATGTACCGCGGGCGCCTGTGGACCATGCGGCAATACGCCGGATTCGGCACGGCCGCGCAATCCAACGAGCGCTTCCGCTATTTGCTCGGAAAAGGGCA
>PMOP01000492.1:4457-5371 GCA_003161495.1 Acidobacteriota bacterium
GATTCGCTCGAAGACATGGAAGCGCTCTTCGCCGGCATCCCGCTGGACTGCGTGACAACGTCCATGACGATCAATGCGACTGCGGCGATTCTGCTCGTGCTCTACGCCGCTGTCGCTAAAAAACAGGGCGCGGATTTGCGGAAGCTTTCCGGAACGGTGCAAAACGATATCCTGAAAGAATTTATCGCGCGCGGCACGTACATTTTTCCGCCGCGCCCGTCTATGCGCATCGTGACGGATCTCTTCGCGTGGTGCCGCAACGAACTTCCCGCCTGGAACACCATCTCGATTTCCGGATATCACATTCGGGAAGCGGGCTCGACGGCGGCGCAGGAAATCGCCTTCGCGCTGGCCGATGCGATCGCCTATGTCGATGCCGCGGTCGCCGCCGGTTTGGCCGTCGATGAATTCGCGCCGCGGCTTTCGTTTTTCTTTAACGCGCACAACGATCTGCTCGAGGAGATTGCCAAGTACCGCGCCGCGCGCCGGCTCTGGGCGCACCTGATGCGCGACCGTTTTGGCGCGAAGAAACCCGATTCGATGATGCTTCGCTTTCACGTGCAAACTGCCGGAAGCTCGCTCACCGCGCAGCAGCCGGAAAATAATATCGTGCGCGTCGCCATTCAGGCGCTCGGCGCCGTGCTCGGCGGCTGCCAGTCCCTGCACACGAACGCGATGGACGAAGCATTGGCGCTGCCCACGGAGGATGCCGCGCTTCTCGCATTGCGCACGCAGCAAATCATCGCGCACGAAACCGGCGTCGCGAACACCGTGGACCCGGTCGGCGGTTCCTACGCCATCGAAAAATTGACCGACGAAATCGAATCGCGCGCGCAAGCCTACATCGCGAGAATCGACGCGCTCGGCGGCATGCTGCGCGGCATCGAAACCGGATACGTGCAGGGAGAAATTCA
>PMOP01000144.1 GCA_003161495.1 Acidobacteriota bacterium
TCCAGCAAGCCGTGCGTGACCGTGAAGAACTTCGCGCCCGCCTGCTCATCCAATTCAACACCATCCTGGAGACGCGCGACACCGCTCGCGGACTCGTCGTCAATATGTCGGACGTCCTTTTCGATTCCGCCAAATTCACTCTTCGTCCGGCGGCTCGTGAGAAACTGGCCAAGATTTCCGGCATCGTCCTCGCCTATCCCACGCTGGCCCTCGCCATCGAAGGCAACACCGATAGCGTAGGCGGCGACTCTTACAATCAACAACTCTCGGAAAATCGCGCGGATTCAGTCCGGGACTACCTTGCCAAGGAAGGCATTCCAGCCGCGTCCATGAGCGCTCACGGATTTGGCAGAACGCAGCCAGTCGCCTCCAACGATACGGCCGAAGGCCGGCAGCAGAATCGCCGCGTCGAGCTTGTCGTATCCGGAGAAGTGATCGGGAACACCGTCGGATCCGGTCCAGCCGCGATGCAAGACTTGCCGGACGCTCCGCTCGCCCGCAAATAACGGAGATCACGGCAGAGCGAATCGGGCGAGAATTTTTTGCTTTCTCGCCTATTCGCTAACTTCAGCTCGTCGGATGTTGTTTCGACGTGGAACAGGTTGCGGTTACAACTTGTTCCACGCCTGAAACAATGCCGCTCAGAAATATCCTGCGCAACATGGCTTCTCTCCGAAATTGCCCCGCGTATCGTGCCTCTAGCTTTTTCTCGGCGGCGTTGAACTCCAGGACAACAACACAATTAGCGTTTACGTGCAAAAGTGCACAGACGCTCGCGTCCCATGCCGTCAGAATGTACTTGGAATCGAATGGATAGAGAAGAGAAGGATCAGCGCGGAAGGCAGGATTAAGAAGCCTCCTTCACTTCTCGCCGTTCAAACATCGAGAGCAAAGAGTTTCTCCTGGAGGGTTACACATGCGTTTCGCAAACCGCTATATCGGTTCACTTTTGCTGGCTGCTGCACTGACGGCGCCGGTGGCAATTATGGCCGCCCCCGCTCCAAATGACGACGGAGTTCAGGTCCGCGTTTACGATAGCCGCCACAAGGATTATCACAACTGGGATGATCGCGAGAACAAATCCTGGGGCGTTTATCTGAATGATAATCACAGAAGGCCGCACGAATACTCGCATTCCAGCAAGAGGGAACAAAACAATTACTGGAATTGGCGGCACGCTCATCCGGATAACGACTAGCAAACACGTTCCGCCGGCCTGAAATGTGGCACCAAGGTAAATATGGCCCCGTCCAGAACGCCGCGGACGGGGCCGAAGTCCGCCCGCTCATCGCAATTGAAAAATGTCATTCCGGTTAAATCGAACAGGGCAAGGGGAGTCGTTGGAGAAACTAAGTTGAGGGACTATTCAAGCGTGCTGATCGTTACGATCGCGGGAATCGGTACGTACTCCTACTACCTCGTTCGCGAACTTCTGGCCGCGCTGACTTTATTTAGCGTGGCCTTTTTCTTTCTTGCCTGCACAGGGCTTGGCGCGCTGCTGATCTGGACGGCCGGCGTGCGCATGGTCATCTTGGCCACGCCTGCATCGCGAAGCGTGATCGTGTATTCCCGCCGTTTGATCGCAGCCTACACGCGATCGTAGATTTGAGACGACTGCCCTGAAACAGGAACCTACGGAGACTGTTCACAAGTGAACAGATGCGAAAGCTCCTATCGTCTAGGATTGATCCTGGCGATTAATTGTGGAGATAAAGCAATGAAATCAATGACCGCGCTGGGAATTCTGCTCGCTGTTCTGGGGATCTTCGTTCTCGTCTACCAGGGATTCAACTATACGCATCGGGAAAAAGTCCTCGACGTGGGCCCGATTCACGCCACCAGGGACGATACGGAACGCGTTCCGATTCCGCCGATCCTCGGGGGATTGGCATTGCTGGGTGGGGTTACTTTGCTCGTAATGGGAGCGAAGCAGAAGGCGTAACACGCTCTTGGAGAGTCTCAGTGAAACCGGTTTGAGTGCCTATTGACCGCACGGCATTTTGGTCAGAGAAACTTCAGAAAGCGTCTGAAACAAATCGAAGTTCATCAACTAGGAAAAAGACAGTGGAGGTTCACAATGTTTCGAAAATTGACTCTTGGTGTCTGCATTTTGTTCGTGGCCAGTTCCGCATTTGCCGCGAACAAGGAACAACAACGTTTGGAAAATTCAGGGACCGTTTTGCAGGAAGTTATGGATGTGCCGGACAACATCCCGCAGGAACTCCTGGAAAAAGCGGAATGCATTATTGTATTCCCATCCGTTCTGAAGGCGGCATTCGTGATCGGGGGCAGCTACGGCCGCGGAGCCATGGTTTGCCGGACGGGCGAACATTTCAACGGCGCCTGGGGCGCACCCGCCATGTATGCACTGGAAGGCGGCAGCGTTGGATTTCAACTGGGCGGACAGGCGACAGACCTCGTTCTCCTCATTATGAACCAGCGAGGCGCGTCCTCCGTTCTGGACAGCAAAGTGAAAATCGGCGCCGATATTTCCGCAGCGGCCGGCCCCAAGGGCCGTGACGCTTCCGCGGATACCGACGCCTACCTGCGCGCGGAAATCCTGAGCTACTCTCGCTCGCGCGGCTTGTTCGCAGGCATCTCCCTCGAAGGCTCCACGCTGCGTCCCGATGACGACGCCAGCGCCGACGTCTATGGCCGCAAAATTACAGCCCGGGAAATCGTGTTGGGCGGAAAAGCCTCGATCCCGGAATCCGGACGGCATCTTGTCCGCGTCCTGCAAAAGAACGCGCCACACAATGAATCGGCAAGAGCATCCGACAAATAGTCGCGATTGCCGTTAAATCTTTTCCCGGATGTAATCGTGGGGCGGGACCCCCGCCTTTTTTCGACGAGGCCCCGCTCCGCAACTTACTCCACTCCGGCGCTGGCAAATTTGAGTTCTGTTTTGAATCTGGAATTGCCGGGCACGGTGATATGCTGAAAGTTGGAGTCATCGTTCCGGACAAATCCGCAACGGGAACTCTTCAATAGACCATGCTGATCCGCTTAGGTTACGACATTGAATTCAACATCCCGCAACCCGTCGCGTTTGTGGCTCTTCTGAACGTGCATTCCTCCCGGGCGCAGGATCTTCGCGAGCCAGACCAATTGCAGATCGAACCCGCTGTTAGAACGGAATGGTACTTCGATCGATTCGGCAACCTCTGCACTCGCTTCCTCGCACCCCAGGGCAAGCTGCGCATTTGGAACTCCACGCTGATCCAGGACTCCGGTGAAAGAGATCAGGTAAATGTTCAGGCGCGGCAACACGCGGTGGAAGATTTACCTGCAGATCATCTTACCTATTTGATGAATAGCCGCTATTGCGAAGTGGACCGGATGTCGAATATCGCCACGGAACTCTTTGCCAACACCTCACCGGGCTGGGGCCGCGTGCAGGCCATCGTGAATTGGGTTCACGACAGAGTGCAGTTCGGGTATCAATACGCTCGCGCGACCCGCACGGCCCTGGATGTTTACACCGAGCGCGTCGGCGTGTGCCGCGATTTTCAGCATCTGGCCATCACCTTCTGCCGCTGCATGCATATTCCCGCCCGCTACGCCACAGGCTACCTCGGAGATATCGGCGTGCCGGCTTCGCCCGCTCCCATGGATTTCAGCGCCTGGTTTGAAGTGTTTTTGGAGGGAAGATGGTGGACCTTCGACGCCCGCCACAAC
>PMOP01000114.1:0-7086 GCA_003161495.1 Acidobacteriota bacterium
CGCCGGCGCCACGTGAATCCGGCCCGAGTTTTTTCAGGAGGATCACAATGAAGCGTGCATACGGGTTGGGCATAACAATTCTTTTGATCGTAGCGTCCGGCGCGCTAGCGCTGGGGCAGGCGCCCAAGAAAGTGGCTTCAGAGGGAGAGGACGTTGCCGGCACGGTCGCAATCCTCGACCATGTCTGGCTCGACGCGGCGCACAACCACGACGGCGAGACCGCGGCGTGGCTTTTCGCCGACAATTTTGTGGAAATTCATCCCGGGGGAATTCTCGTCAGCAAGAAGCAGCAGGTCGACATGATCAGCAACACCAAGCTAGGCGATCTCGCGATCCAGTCCAGCGATATTCAGGTGAGATACGCGTCGCCGGACGTCGCTGTGCTGACGGACACAACTACGATTCGAGGCAAGCAAGGTGAAACCAATTACGATGGCCAGTACCGCGTAATGCGCGTTTTCGCCAAGCAGCACGGGCGTTGGCGCGCTGCTGGCGCAGGCATCGCGCGCCTCCCGGCGCAATAAGGTGGCGCAGGCTTCAGCCTGTGGGTTTTAGCCCATGCAAGGACCAAAACCCACAGGCTGAAGCCTGCGTCACATAAAAAATCCGGCCGGTTTTATTGCAATGGCAAAATCCCCAGGCGATCGGCGAGTTCATCCAGAACTTTGCGTTGCCCGTCACTGAGCGGAACTCCATGCGCCATCCGCTCACGATAAATTTGCTCGGAATGTTCCCCAGGCAACCGAACTTCGTCGACACCAGGCAGAGTCGGAGAAGATTTCATGACCTCCCACACTTCGTCCACTTGCTCCTTGAATGTTTTCACATCCGCGAACGCCGCGATGTCCACGGCAAGAATGGACTGGCCCGCGTTGCTTGGCGTTTTCGAGTCCACGGTGTAATCGACCACGTCACGGCCAAACGCGGCGCCGTTCAAAGTTCCGGCCAGCAAACCGATCATCAGTGCCAGGCCATATCCTTTCGCTCCGCCGATCGGAAGAAGAAAACCCTCGCTCGCGCGCTTCGGATCGGTCAACGGTTTTCCTTCTTTGTCGATCATCCAGCCTTCCGGCATCGGCTCGTTGCGTTGCGCTTTGAGACGGATTTTTCCGAACGCGGTGTTCGTCGTGGCCATGTCCAGCGAAATGACGGGATGTCGCGAGGCCGGCACGGCGATGGCGATAGGATTGGTGCTGAGCAGCGCCTCAGTACCGCCCCATGGCGGCAATAGATTGGCATTTCCAACGCAAAAATATATGCCGATCATATTTTGTGCCGCGGCCATTCTTGTGTAAAGCTGCGCGGGGCCCGCATGATTGCTGCGCCGCGTCCCGACCCAACCGACGCCGCCCTGGCGCGCTTTTTCCATCGCCAGTTCCGTGGCGCGTTTCATGACCAGATGCCCGAGAGCGTTGTCGCCGTCAACCAGAGCGGTCCCGGCCTTCTGGCCCACGATCCTAATGTTGGGCCGCGGATTGACCGCGCCGCTCTGGATCTGCTTCACATATTGCGCGAGTCGGAACACGCCGTGCGCGTCGCCACCCCGCGCGTCGGCTTCGGCCATGAGCGCGGCCACTCGGCGAGCGTCTCCCGGGGGAATTCCGGCGGCCTCCAGCGCGCGGGCAATAAACTCTATGAGTGTAGCGATCTCAACGCGCGGCTGACTCGCCGCAGTGTTTGCAGTTTCAGTCATCCTTCAGCTCCTAAATCGATCGGCAAAGCAATGCTTCTGTCCGCACGGATAATACTACGGCCACATTTATTTCCAGAGTTCAGTCCTCTGCATAAGGCGAAAAAGGATTGACTCCATGCAACCAGTCGCGGTATGCATGGGGTAATTCCGGGATTCTACAATGGCGATGAATAACTCAACAGCGAGGAACCTTCAGCCGCGGCGAATTCTGCGATGCGTAAATGAGAATAATTCCAGCGCGATTCAATCCTGGAGGTTGCATGAATAGTGGAAGAATCTTGCGGACTGCATGGACGGTCACATTTGTTCTGATCTCAATACCATTGTTCGCGCATCACGGCGCTTCCGAATATGACATGACGAAAATCGTGACCCTCACCGGAACCGTGAAGGAACTTCAGTTCGTCAATCCGCACTCCTTGCTCACGATCATCGTGAAAGACGACAGCGGAAAGGCCACCGAATGGCAGGGCGAACTCCCCAGCCCGAATCTTCTCTCCAGGAGAGGCTGGAGCAGAAGCACCCTCAAGCCCGGCGACCAGGTGACCGTGATCGGATCACCCGCAAAAAACGGCGAGAAAGGGATGCAGGTAAAGAAATTAGTTTTTCCCGATGGCCACGAACTCCCTGGAACCGTCTTGCCCCCGGATTCCTCCAAATGAGAGTTCCAGCCATCATCCTGATTTTGTGCGCGCCGCTGCTCGCGATTTCGTCTCCTCTGTTCGCGCAAACGAAAGCGGGGAGCACCAAGTCTGGTTCTTCAGGCGATTTAACCGGAGTTTGGTATCCGTCGTCGGTGAACACATTCACTTTGATCTGGACGGATGCGCAGGGCCAACGCATAAATTCGCTTCCTCTGACTCCCTGGGGAGAAGAAAAATTCAGTGCGAATCATCCGATCGGCGGCGAGTACACCGCGCTGAACTCAAACGATCCGAACATTGGCTGCCTTCCGCCCGGCGTGCCGAATGTTTATATCCACGCCTACCCGGTTGAATTTCTGCAAGTTCCGGGCCGCACGATCATGTTTTTTGAATACGGCCATTTCGTCCGCCAGATTTTCACCGACGGCAGGGAACACGTGAAAGACGCGAACCCCACGTGGATGGGCGACTCAATTGGCAAATGGGAGGGAGACACGCTGGTCGTCGATTCCACCGGCTTCAACGACAAGACCTGGCTCGACGTTGCCGGCCATCCGCATTCCGAAGCCATGCACATGGTGGAGCGCATGCGCCGCGTGGACCACGACACGCTGACGATTGACATCACCATCGACGACCCGCAAGCCTATTCGACGCCGCTGAAAACGCAGCGCAAATACATCCTGAAGCCCGGCTGGAACATCATGGAATACATCTGCGAAGACAATCAGGTGGCCTTCAATACTTTTGAAAAACAGGTAGGAACGCAAGGAACAAAGGCCACCGAAGCCGCAGCCGAATCCGGATCTTCCCAATCGATCGTGGGCGATTGGAAGGGCACAATCCACCTGGCGGATGCTCGATCGCTTCCCGCAGCAGCGTCTTTTTCAGCCGCATCCACTGCGATAATCGCCGTATCCGATGCGTCCGTGCCCATGAAATATGAGTTCCAGAAACTGACCGTGTCGACCGGCGGAACGATTACTGGAATCACCGCTGATGGAATTGATTTTCTAGGAAAACTTTCGCAGGATGGCAAGCAAATTACGGGAGACATCATCCTGCCGAGCGGAACCGGCCATAAAATCTCAATGACCCGGCCTTGAAAAGTAAGATGGCGGACATCCACGATGGAATGTGACAGTCCAGGAAAATTAAGGGGAGAAAATACTTGAAGACGCTACTCACTATCGTAATGCTTACGATAGCCTCTCTCGTCCCCGGAAACAGTGCTGCTCAAGTCGCGCAACCTGCAACTGCCAAACCAAAAATCTCGATCGCCATTAAGACAGCTCAAAATGCAGTAAAAGTTGCCTCGGATGTGGATGTGGAAGTCGAAATGAAGAACATTTCGCAAGAAGGGGTAGGATTCATCCTGACGGGCACAATGTCGTTCTCGTCAACAAGTTTCAGGTGGGACATCCGAGACATCGCGAGCAAGCCGGTCCCAATGACGGAATACGGGCTCAAGGCAAATTGCCTTGACTCGCCTGGAGGGGTCCCCCGCATATGTTCAGGGAGTTCCTTCGGAGACACACTGGACCCAGGCAAGGCCTTTAGACAAAAACTGACCCTGAGCAAGGAGTATGACTTGAGCAAACCCGGCAAGTATACGATCCAAGCTTTCCGGTCCGATGGCAAGACGGATGTGAAATCGAACGTCATCACACTAACCGTCACGCCCTAGACTAGGCTCTACTTCAATCCTGCCTGCGCCAGCATCTCCAGAAACTGTCTTCGCGTTCGCATGTCGATCGACTGGGCGACCAGTTTTCCGTTGCGATCGTACACGAAAGTTTTGGGAATTCCTTCGATCTGGAAGAGTTCGTTCACCTTTCGTCCGGGATCGAGCAGGATGGGGTAGGTGACTTTCTGCTGCGCGATAAAGGGTTTCACTTTGCCTGCATCTTCGTCTGAGATGGCCAGGATCACGAGGCCTTGATCCTTGAATTGCTGATTGAGCGTCTCGAGGTCGGGCATTTCCTTGCGGCAGGGCGGGCACCATGTCGCCCAGAAGTTCAAGAGCACGACCTTGCCGCGCAGCTCCTTCAAGGTCCATATCTTTCCGCCCAGGTCCGCCAGAGTGAAGTCGGCCTGCTCGCGGCGCTCGTTGTCCGCCGCAATTTTGGAAATGGCTGCGGCGAATTGCGGATCGTCTAAAGTCGCTTCCACGTGCTCATATCTGATAAGTTCGGCGAGTTCAACGTAAGGCCGGGGAAGCTGGCCTTTTTGAGCCTGCAGCGGCTGTTCGCGCAGCGCCGCGGCCAATGTTGTCGCCACCTCCTGCAACATTTCGTGGCCGAAGTCTCCCTCGGTGGAAAGCATGGCGAGACTATTCGCCAGTCGCAATTTATTCGGCGTCACGGGCAACTGCCGAATTTCCAGTGCCAGTTTTTTTGTCGCGCCTGCCCTCACATCATCCGGCAATCCGCGTAGGCCCCGAATATGTTCCGCGATAGGCTTCTCCCGGTCGCTCCAAACGATCTTTTCCCCCTGCGCGCGCAAAGATGCGGGCCGCGACAGAAACAATCCCGCAGCGGAAAAATAAAGCCCGGCTGCGAGAACAACCGCAGCGGCTACCCTCAAGCGTGAAGAAAGTTTAATCATTTTCATCGGTATGTCCGCGCAACTTGCGCCCGCATCCACGAAACACTACGTAATATTTGTCTGCGCGCTCAAAGCGATTTTCCAGCCGTCGCCACGATTCAGAAACACGCGCAGATTCCAGCTGGTGGGTTTCGCGGAGGGATTCCTTCCCTGAAACGCCTGCATGATCACCACATTGCCGAAATCGAACATGCGCATCGACTGCACCGCCGAACCTCCCGATCCGCCATTCTCCCCGTAGAGTTTTCTTTCCTCGGCCAATTCCTCGACATGCTGCAATTTTGGAATGTCGGTTCGAGGCGTGAGGGTTTCGTGATTGTCGTCGGCATGCGCGGCCCAATCTTCCGGGTTCGGATGCCATTCATCGTTCTTCAAACGAAACCACGTGGCCATGGCACCTTCCTCCGCCGCATTTTCGGGTTTGTAAGGCAGCGTCTTGCAGGGATTTTCGCAGATTTTATCCGCATCGGTGGGAGGACCGGGCGGCGCCATGTAATCCGGCCTTTCCGCGGGAATTGGAATGTTCAGATAGACGAACGCCTGCCAGCCCGCGGGATTCTTCACCCAGAGATGCGCAAACCGCTGATTGTGGTGAATCCCCAGCACGCGCTCAACCTGTCCGAGAAAATCCACGGTGCGCGCATCGAGCGCGCCTTCATTGTCCGCGGCGAACTGGGCCAGATCGTCGAGGACTTGCGCCTTGGTATGAATTCTGCCGTTGGCCTCGACCCACTGGAAGCGTTCATCCAGAAGAGAGGCGACTGTCTTCTTGTCACCGCTGGCGAGAGCATCCGCCAAATTTTTGTCCGCCTGGTGAAACGTGGGAGTTTCGTCGGCAGCGGCATGCGGCGGAGTTGACAGCGCGAGCAACGCCGCGCCGAATAGCAGGCAGCCGGCTAACGCATTTGCGAAGAAGCGTTTCATTTTATCCGTCTCCTTGGACCTTGCTGACTGGATCAGTCACCCTTGGGGCCATGCGAGCTGTCTACTTTTAGCATAATCAGCGGCGTCTCCCCTCTCGTTTTTTTGCCGGCGCGATGGATCAGTGAAGGGAGTGTAGACAAAGTTTACATGAAACGGATGCGCCCACATGGTCCACCAGCAGGCGACGGCACGCCCTTGGGCTACTGCGAGGCCCGTGAAAGGGCCTGAGGAATTTTTGCGTTCTATTGAGCAAGGAAAGGGCAACATAAGGTAAGTTTTTTCCACCCGGGGGGCAGGCACCCCCAAGAGCACCCTCCGCTGGATCAAAAAGTTATGGAAGTTATTGATAGGAAAGGATTACAATTGGCGTTGCCCCTCTTTCAAGGGAATGACAATTGCTCATATGTTCCCTGATGAGTTCTCCCACCAGCCAGAGAACTGCAGGCACGATTGGAACATCGGTTATCTTTCGGGGTATTCAGGATTTTCCTGACCCGGAGGCTCTGATTCCAAATGCTCTCGCTTGGATTATGGCCGCCGGGCAACCGTACTACGACTGGTTGTGTGGTGGCCGGGACAAGGCCCAACAAACCGTTGCCATGTGGATGAAGCAGCCTTCGTCGGAAATATTCGTTCAGCGAATCAGGTTTCTCCAGTGCGGATCGGAGATCGCCGGGGGAATTATCGGTTTAGGCGGCGCGGAGCTAAAGAGGGCAAGAATCGCGGATGTCAATTCCTACTGGAAAACGCTTGACGTGCATTCTCGCGGCTCTTTGATTGAAAGGCTCTCCCAAAGCCTTCAGGCGTTCGCGCCGATTGCGGAAGATGAATACTACGTGAGCAAGGTGGGGCTGGCCCGATCCTTTCAGGGCAAGGGTCTGGCTAAGATATTGGTCGAACGCTGCCTGGAGCAGGGAACCGTGCTCGGTTATTCCAAATTTCGCGCGGACATCGAGACGGAAAACAAGCCTTCTCTGCGTTGCGCACGCGCCATCGGTTTTGAGATTTTTTACACGGGGCAGTCAACCGACGGCGCGCTCAAATATCATGCCTTGAGGTATCAGCGAAAGGCCAAATGAGCTTTGGGAATAAAGAACTCGATATCCCGGTATGGAGTGGTTCATTGCCTGTCGGCTCGAGCCGCTTGAAGCCTTCAGATCCGTATCCCATGCGGGAAAAAAACATCGTCCGTTTGTTTGAGGATCAGGTCGCGCGGAC
>PMOP01000114.1:7164-14014 GCA_003161495.1 Acidobacteriota bacterium
GCCATCCTGGCCGTACTGAAGGCCGGCGGCGCGTACGTTCCGATCGATCCCGGCTACCCTGCGGCGCGCATGGCCCTGGTGATCGAAGACGCGCAACTGGATTTCCTGCTTACCACGGAACTGATTCGCGCAAGCTTGCCCGCCAGTCCCGCCCGCATCATCTCGCTGGACGGATCGCTGGACGGGGACGCCGAGGCGATCGCCGCGCAAAGTTCTGATCCCGTTCCTTCTTCCGCCACTGAAAACAATCTGGCTTACGTCATCTACACGTCGGGCTCTACGGGAAAACCCAAGGGAGTATTGATCGAGCATCGCAGCCTGGTGAATTACGTCGGGTGGGCCATCGAGACGTATTGCGGAGGTGAGCGCCTGGCCTGGCCGCTCTTCTCCTCGCTGGCGTTCGATTTAACAGTCACGTCGATTTTTACGCCGCTCATTTCCGGCGGTCGAATCGTGATCTACGGCGAAAATCCGAAAGCGCCGGGGATGGCGATTCTCGAAGTGATCGAAGACGGGGCAGTGGATATCGTAAAGCTCACGCCGTCGCACCTCGCCATGATCAAAGACATGGACCTGGGCGCCACCGGAATTCGCAAGCTGATCGTCGGCGGAGAAGACCTCAAGACCCAACTGGCGCTGGACATCACCGAAAAATTCGGCCGGCCGGTGGAAATTTTCAACGAATACGGACCCACGGAAGCTACCGTGGGTTGCATGATTCATCTTTACGACCCTGAGAAAGATGGCGGTCTCTCGGTGCCGATTGGAATTCCTGGTGCCAATTCGGTCATCCATATCCTCGACAAGCATCTCAATCCCGTGCCTGCGGGAGTAACCGGTGAAGTGTATCTGGCAGGGGATGGATTGGCACGCGGCTACTTGAACCGGTCGGAACTCACTGCGCAAAAATTTCTGACACTCGACGATCCAGGGCAAAAAAGTGAGGCAACTCAATCGTCGCCCCGCCATCCACAATCTCTGCGCCTGTACAAGACCGGGGACCTGGCTCGCCGGAACGCCGAGGGCCTCGTGGAATTCCTGGGTCGCGCCGATGACCAGGTGAAAATCGGCGGCATTCGCATCGAACTCGGCGAGATCGAGGCCAGCCTGCGGTCGCTTCCCGGCGTTCGCGAGTGCGTCGTGGATGTCTTTTCGTCCGGCCAGGCGAAGGGCGCGAAAGATTTGATCTACTGCTCGCGCTGCGGCGTGGCTTCGAGCTTGCCAGGAACGACCTACGACGCCGAAGGCGTCTGTAGCATTTGCCGCGCCTATGACAGCTACGCGGATAAGGCGCAGGCGTACTTCAAGACTCCGGTGGAGTTCAATACGCTTGTCGCGGGGATGAAAACCGCGCGGACCGGCGAGTATGACTGCCTGGTGCTGTTCAGCGGCGGCAAAGACAGCACCTACATGCTGTACAAGATGAAGGATCTGGGTGTGAAGGCGCTGGCGTTTACGCTGGACAACGGTTTTTTGTCCGACGAAGCCATGGCGAACATCCGCCGCGTCGTGCAAAGGGTGGGCGTGGACCACGTGTTCGGAACCACGCCGCACATGAACGAAATTTTCGTGGACAGCCTGAAGCAATTCTCGAATGTCTGCAACGGATGCTTCAAGACGATCTACACGCTGGCCACGAATTTGGCTCACGAAAAAAATATCGGCTATATCGTTACCGGATTGTCGCGCGGGCAGTTATTTGAAACGCGGCTCACCGAGGAAGTTTTTAAACGAAAAGATTTCGACGTGGTGAAGCTGGACGCGCTGGTGCTCGACGCCCGCAAGGCCTACCACCAGCGCGAGGATTCGGTGTCGTGCCACCTGGCCGTGGATATTCTGCAGGGCGACGAAATATTCGACCGGATAAAATTCGTGGATTTTTATCGCTACTGGAGCGTGCCGCTCGAGGATCTCTACGCCGAGCTGGAAAAACGCGGGGCCTGGTTTCGTCCCTCTGATACGGGCCGTTCCACGAACTGCCTGATTAACGATTTAGGTATATATCTTCACAAGAAACAACGGGGATTCCACAACTACTCGCTGCCCTACAGTTGGGACGTGCGCCTCAACCAGAAAACCCGCGGCGAAGCCATGGAAGAGCTGGAAGACGAAATTGATGAAGCGCGCGTCCGGAAACTCATGGAGCAAATCGGTTACACCGAGCCGCCGCCATCCGTGGAACCCGCCGTGGACAGGCTGGTCGCCTATTACGTGAGCGAAAAACCGCTGCCCGTGGAAGAAGTGCGGGCCCACTTGGCCAAAGAGTTGCCCGGTTACATGGTTCCGACATTCGTAGTGCGGCTGGAAAAACTGCCTCTCACCGCAAACGGAAAGATTGACCGCAAAGCGCTGCCTGCGCCCACGAGCAAAGACCGGCAGCCCGCGCGCGACTTGGTTCAGCCGCAATCCGAGACCGAGAAGTCACTCGCCCGGATTTGGACGGAACTGCTGGAGGTTGACGAAATCGGGATCTACGACAATTTCTTCCAATTGGGCGGCCATTCCTTGCTGGCCATCCGGGCAGTGTCACGGATTCGAGACGCGCTCGATCTGGACATTACGATTCAGACGATTTTTCAGAACCCGACAATCGCCGGTTTAGCGAATGTGCTGACCGCGTCCAAAAACACCGCCGCAGTTCAGCGGATCGAGCCGCGCAGTCTCTCCGGCTCGTCTCCGCTCTCTTTCGCGCAGGAACAGTTCTGGTACCTGGACCACATTGCCCCTGGCAGCCCGGTCTGCAACATAGGCGACATCATTGACTTTCACGGAAAGTACTCTGCGGACGCAATGCGCAAAGCTATCCAGGAACTTGTCAGCCGCCACGCCATTCTGCGCACTGCATTTCCCCAAAGCGGCGGACAACCGGTACAGATCATCTTGCCGGAGGCGGAACCACCGCTGGTGGAACTGAACCTCGCTTCTAAATCGGAAATGGAACGCGGCCTTGAATGGACCCGCATGCTTAATGAACAGGTCCGCAAACCGTTCGATTTGTCGCAAGCCCCGCTGCTTCGTCTGACCATGGTCCACCTGTCCGCTGTGGATCACCGGCTCCTTCTCACCATTCACCATATCCTTACGGATGAATGGTCGATGGAGGTGTTTCACCACGAACTCAAGACTCTTTACGACGCCTTTTCAAAAGGAAAACCGTCTCCTCTTCCTGCATTGCCGATCCAGTATGCGGACTTTGCCATCTGGCAAAGGGAATGGCTGAAGGGGAAGGTCCTGGAAAGCCAGGTTTCTTATTGGAAGCAGGAACTGGCAGGGGCCCCATCCGTGCTGCAATTGCCCACAGACAAACCGCGTCCGGCAACGCAAAGCTTTCGTGGCGCCACGGAGACTTTCCATCTTTCCGGAAAGCTGCTTGCGCGAATAAAAATTCTGGGCCGCGAGCAGCAAGCCACATTATTCATGGTCCTCGAAACCGCCTTCATGGCTTTGCTGCATCGCTATACCGGCCAGGATGACATTGTCGTCGGAACGCCGATTTCCGGCAGAACGCATAGCGAAACCGAGAAGGTCATCGGTTTATTTCTGAACACCGTACTTTTGCGCGCGAAATTCGGTGACCGTGAGAATTTACTGTCTTTATTGCAGCAGGTGCGGGAGCGCGCATTGGGTGCCTATGCTCATTCGGACGTTCCATTCGAGCGCCTGGTGGCGGAATTGGAGCCGGACCGGGATCCGAGCCGCATGCCGCTGTTTCAAGTCATGTTCATTCTGCACAACTCGGAGGGCGTGTCTCAGGCTTCCAAGGTGTCCGGAAATCGGACCCTGGAAACGGGCACCTCCAAATTCGATCTGACCTTGATTCTTTCCGAAAACGAAAAGGGTCTTGATGGATTGATCGAGTACAGTACGGATTTATTTGAAGCGCCCACGATTCGTCGCCTTGCGGGCTACTTCGAAAGGCTTCTGGAAGCAATCATCGCCAATCCGGAACAAAGCATTTCCGAATTGTCCATCCTTCCAGACGCCGAACGGCGTCAACTGCTGGTGGATTGGAACGACACGGCGGTGGATCTTCCTAAGAAAGCTCACTGCCTGCACCAGTTGATTGAAGAGCAGGCGTTGCGCACGCCCGATCATGTGGCTCTTGTGTTCGAGGAACAGAAACTAACCTATGGCGAACTGAACCGCCGCGCAAATCAGCTCGCACATTACTTGACCGGCTTAGGCGTCGGACCGGACGTGCTCGTTGGACTTTATTTGGAGCGCTCCATCGATATGGTGATTGGAATTCTGGGGATACTCAAGGCGGGCGGCGCGTATGTGCCCATCGATCCCAGCTACCCCAGCGCTCGCGTCGCCCTGGTGATCGAAGATTCTCAGTTGGGATTCATTCTCACGTCCCAGAGAATTCGCCAATCCCTGCCGGCGAGCCCCGCTCGCATCATTTCGGTGGACGGTGACGCTGCGGCGATCGCCGCACAGAGTTTCGTGCCGTTGCCTTCTTCCGCTGCCGCAAATAATCTCGCTTACGTCATCTACACTTCGGGTTCCACGGGAAAGCCGAAAGGGGTAATGGTCGAGCACCGCAACGTCGTAAATTTCTTTGCGGGCATGGACCAAATCCTCGGCTCCGAATCCGGCATCTGGCTCGCCGTAACCAGCATTTCGTTTGACATCTCGGTGCTGGAGCTGCTCTGGACTCTGACGCGAGGATTCCAGGTGGTGATTCACAGCGAAGGCAACTCGGACAAAATCGCGGCTGAAATTCTGGAGCATAGCGTCACGCATCTGCAATCCACGCCGTCCCTGCTTCGCGCGCTCGTTTCCGATCCGCCATCCCTCGAAGCGCTCGGAAAGTTGAAAAAGATCCTCATCGGCGGCGAGGCCCTGCCCGCTTCGCTCGTCGATTCTCTCCGCCCATCGTTCGCCGGCGAAATCTACAACATGTATGGGCCGACCGAGACGGCCATCTGGTCCACCGTTTATCTGGTGCAGGAGCAGCGAAGCAGTATTCCGATCGGCAAGCCCATTGCCAATACGCAGGTCTATATTCTCGATTCCGAGTTGCAACTCGCTCCTCCCGGCGGAATCGGAAATCTTTTCATCGGCGGAGATGGCGTCGTCCGCGGCTATCTGAACCGGCCGGACTTGACGGCCGAGCGATTTGTCTGCGACCCGTTCCGTAAGGGAGGCAGGCTCTACCGCACCGGAGATTTGGCGCGCTTCCTTCCCGATGGAAATCTGGAATTCATTGGCCGCTCGGACTTCCAGGTAAAAATTCGCGGGCATCGAATCGAACTGGGCGAAATCGAAGCGATTCTCGAAAAGCAGCCCGGCGTCAAACAGGCCGTCGTGGCGGCTCGTGCGGAGAAGCAGGAGGATAAAGTTCTGGCCGCTTATGTGGTGGCCAGGGCAGGGGAATCCTTGCATTCGGACACTCTTCGCAGCGCGCTCGAAGCGGCGCTGCCGAGTTACATGGTCCCGTCTTATTTCATTTTCCTCGAAAGCCTGCCGCTCACGGCGAATGGAAAGATCGATCGAAATGCGCTGCCGCCCATTTCGTTCCAAGCCAATGTTTCCCCGAACGACCGTGAAGATCTCCAGGGCGAATTCGAGCAGGTTCTTGCAAAGGCTTGGGCCGAATCGTTGGGGCTGAGCCGCATCCGCCGCAACGACAATTTCTTCAGCTTAGGCGGACATTCCCTCGCGGCATTGAAGATCGCCTTCAAATGCCAGCAGGAATTCCAAGTGGATATCCCGCTGCAGATGTTCGTGCTGCAACCCGTGCTCAGCGAACAGGCCAAGAGACTGGAAGAAATGGTGATGGAGCAGGCGGATCCGGCCGTGCTGGAACACTTTGTGGACGAGATAGTCAAAAAGACAGAAAGTCCGCTGGACAAATAATTCGTTTCGCGTCCATCGAGCCGGGATGCACAGGGGAACTTGAGGAATAAAATGGTCGGGGCGAGAGGATTTGAACCTCCGGCCTCCTGGTCCCGAACCAGGCGCGCTAGCCAGGCTGCGCTACGCCCCGACGGTACGCACTCGGGCGCGCTAAAAAACGGCCCGAATGGAACGTTCAGAATAGCATAGCTCTCCGCTTGGGACCAGAGTCGAGTGGTCTGGCCGGAATTCTCCGCGCCCTCCTCTTTTCTCCGCGTTCTCTGTGTTGAAATTTCCGTGCGCCTATCTCGCAGCGGACAAAGGCGCCGCGCGGCTGAGTGTGGCCGCTGTGTTATAGTGAATTCCGCGAAGCAGAAATTCTCCGCATCGAGCGACGAATTCCAATAGCAGGGAGAGACGCGAACCTTCGTTCGCGCAAATTAAGATGGCATTGATGGAACGCATTCAGAAAGATTTGACCGCGGCAATGAAGTCCAAGGACGAATTGCGCCTGAGCGTCTTGCGCATGATCAAGTCCGCGCTCAAGTACAAGGAGATTGAGAAAGTCCGTCCGCTGGAGGATGCCGAAGCCCTGCAGGTGCTGCAAACCCTGGTGAAGCAGCGGCGCGAGTCGGTCGAGCAGTTTGCCAAGGGCGGACGCCAGGACCTTGCCGACAAGGAAACCAAGGAAATTGCCTTTCTCGAAGCCTACTTGCCCGCGGGCGCTTCCGATTCCGACATGACCGCCGCCATCGAAGCCGCCATCGTGGAAACCGGCGCCAACTCTCCGAAATCGATGGGCGCGGTAATTAAAGCGGCGAAAGCGCGCCTCGAAGGCAAAACAGTGGACGGCAAGACGCTTTCCGATCGCGTGAAAGAACGCCTGTCCAAAATGGCGTGAGTCCAAGTCGAGAGTCGACAGGCAAGGGTTGAGAGTGAATTTCTAAACTGCGGCCAAGCCGGTTTTTGAGCAGACCTCGCCGATCTCATATCGACTTTTCAGCCTCTC
>PMOP01000354.1:0-2285 GCA_003161495.1 Acidobacteriota bacterium
ACGATGCCGATCAGGCCGACTTCGAGGCCGCGAATGTAAGCAGGCTCCTGCGGATAATTGCTGTGCAGAAATCCCCAGAAGAATGCGGGAAGGACGACGGCGAGAAATCGCGACTTCGTCGTCCGCAGCAAAAATGGAATTGCGAACAGGCGAAAGAGAAATTCCTCGCTCGTCGCGGCGTAGATGCCGATCGTCAGCGGATAGACCCAAGGCACGTAGGTGCTGACCACGTTTTCGTAATTGAGATCTTGCGGCGCCCAGGCGCCCAGTCTGCGGCTGATAATGTAGAAAACGGTGATGTAGCCGATGTGCGCGGCGGCGAGGCAAATGCCGATGACGTTGGCGCGAAAAAATTCTTTGGTGCGAATGCCGGGCAGGCTGAATCCAACGTCGAGCCTGATTTTATTGGGCTGAAAGATGCGGTACAGCGGTTCTCCCGGCACGACGGCGAGGACAACAAGCAATGCGCTGACAACGCTCACCAAGGCGGCCTGGCCCACCTGGCTCAGGAAAAAACTGGAATAGGGCGTGTTGGTATCGTACTCCGCGCGATCGAGCGGCCATTGATTCATGGTCATGACGAAGTACAGAATGGTGATGAAAACGCCGAGTGCGAGGCCGATGCGCCATTCCAGCAAGCCGCGGCGGCCCAGCGAAACGATGACGTAGAGGCATCCGCCGATCAGGAACGCGTACGGAAGCAGCGCGACGTACTCAAAGAGATTGTTGGACGAACGCAGGCGCTCGTAATCGAGATTCCAGGCTTCCGGAACTTTCAGGAATTCGTTGTAGCCGCTGACGCGGTCGCCCGCCAGCGTGACGGTCAAGCGGTAGGGCGCGTCTTTCGCGCGGAATCCGCGGCGCTCCCAGGAGAAACTCCAGTCGCGGCGCGCGGGACGCTCGGTGAGGTTCGCTTCCTCTTCGCGAAAATCGTAGAGTGAGAGATCCAGGTTCAGCGTATCGCGCAGAAAAGTTTCGGCAGTGGACTGCGCCGCTGCGCGTTCCAGTCGGGCGCCTGGCGCGGCTTCCTCCACCTGGTGAGCGTAGCCGACAATGCCGCCGGCGGGATCGACGCGGACATCAAATTCTTCTTTTTGCAGTGGACGAAAAAATCGCGCGCGCCAGTACCAGATGTGAATTTCGTTCGCCATCATCTGATTGGCTTGCTGCAGGCCGACTTCGCGTTCGAGGTATGTTTTCGCCGTGTCATCCAAATCAAAAACGATGCTCGAATCGTAACCGCCGAGCTGCGCGCCTTGCGCGGCCGCAAATTGTTTGGCAATTGCGAGAGCGTCCGCGCGGGAGACTTTGAATTCGACGGAAGCCTCGGGGAAAGCTCGAAAGAAATAGGTGTACGCCACGCACGCGCCGAGAATGCCCGCGAAAATCCAGAGCAGGAGAACTTTTGCGTCTTTCTTGTCGAGCCGTTCGAGCGGCAAACACGCCTCCTGTGGCGCCAGCAAATGCAATCCATCTTTTCTCATGCCGCGGGTGAATGCAAGAGCATCGGTGCGGCACGTTCCAGTAGCACAGGCACTCTTGCCTGTGCGAATTTCGCGGTGGTGGCTAAGGCGAGCGTTCCGGATTACGGCTTACAAAACCGCACAGGCAAGAGTGCCTGTGCTACTAAGACGCGTGCGATGATATAAACAGGAAATGTCCGTGACGCCTACAACCGAGCTGATGTATCTGAAAGGCGTAGGACCGCGCCGCGCGGAAATTCTGGCGAAACGCGGGCTGCGGACATTTGAAGACCTCCTCGGCTATTTGCCCTTCCGGTACGAAGACCGCATCCGGTTCGCCAAAATTCGCGAGATCGTGCCGGGACAGATTTACACCATTCGCGCGCAAGTCCTGAGCGGGAGCCTCGTGCGATACACGCGGGCAAGCGGCGGCATGTATCACCTGCTCGTTCGCGACGAGACCGGCTCGCTTCCCTGCAAATTTTTTCACGGGCAATATCTTGAGAAAAGATTCAAGGCGGGGCAGGGCCTTGTTCTTCACGGCAAGGCCGAACTGGATGCCATGCGCCCCGGACGGATCGAGATGATCAATCCGGAATACGAAATGCTGGACGAGGAAGGCGCCGACTCGACCGAGGTCGGCCGCATCGTCCCCATTTACGAAGCCATTGGTGGCATCGGCTCGCGCACGATGCGGCGCATCGTTTATCTGGCGCTCGAGAAATTTGCAGGCGAGCTGCCCGATCCGCTGCCCGCGGAAATTCTGGCGCGATACAAATTCCCTTCGCGGCGCGAAGCGATCCAGTTCGTGCATTTTCCGCC
>PMOP01000354.1:2309-2938 GCA_003161495.1 Acidobacteriota bacterium
CAGCAGCAGGCGGGGATCGCATTTCGCGTGCGCGAGCCGGCCATTCGCGAAGCCATCAAACGCGTGCTGCCGTTCAAGCCCACGGACGCGCAGAAACGCGCGCTCGGCGAAATCGCGGCGGACCTGGAGCGCGGCGTGCCGATGAACCGCCTGCTGCAGGGCGACGTGGGCAGCGGCAAAACCATCGTCGCGCTGGAAGCCGCGACCATCGTCATCGAAAACGGCTATCAGGCCGCGCTGATGGCGCCGACCGAAATTCTGGCCGTGCAGCATTTTCTCGCCGCCGGAAAAATTTTTGCGCGCGCGGGATACCGGGTTGAGCTGCTGATCAGCGGAATGAAAGCGGCGGAGAAAAAAGCGGCGCTCGAACGCGTGCGCTCCGGCGAAGCGCAACTCGTCGTGGGCACGCACGCGCTGCTGGAGCCGCACGTGCAATTCATGCGGCTGGGCCTCGTTGTCGTGGACGAGCAGCACCGCTTCGGCGTGTTGCAGCGCAAAGAGCTGATGGAAAAAGGGACGGCGCCGGATGTGCTCGTGATGACCGCGACGCCGATCCCGCGCACGCTTTCGCTCACGCTCTACGGCGATCTGGACATTTCGGTAATCGACCAGATGCCGCCGGGACGCGT
>PMOP01000287.1 GCA_003161495.1 Acidobacteriota bacterium
TGGGACGCGAGCCCGATCAGCACGGCGCGGCTGTGCATGGAGCTGTGGGGACAAATTCAGAATGAGGATTGGTCGCTCGTCGGAGCCACCACGTTTGTCAGCAAGTGGCCGCAACGGCTTTGGAATATGGACAAGCATTACCAGTACATTGGAGGAGCGGGCGGATACGGAATCGGCTACAACGCACCGGCGGCTACCGGCGCGGCGCTGGCCAATCGCAAGTACGGGCGGCTGACGGTCAACATTCAGTGCGACGGCGATCTGATGTTCGCTCCCGGTATTTTGTGGACCGCGGCGCATCACAAAATTCCCGTGCTGCACATCATGCACAACAATCGCGCGTACCATCAGGAAGTGATGCAAGTCCAAATCATGGCCGACCGGCACAGCCGCGGCATCGCCAATTGCGGCACCGGCACAACGATTACTGGGCCGGACATTTCCTACGCGAAACTCGCGGAGAGCATGGGCATGTACGGCGAAGGACCAATCTCGGATCCCAAGGATCTCGGCCCAGCGATCAAGCGCGCCATGGAAGTTGTGAAGCGCGGCGAGCCGGCGCTTGTGGACGTTGTCACGCAGCCCCGATAATGAAAACTGTCGATCTGGAAAAGGAGATGCGCATGATGAAACGGGCTGAGCGCCGGGAAGAAACGAGCGAGGAACGGCAAATGAATTTGAACGCAAGCGTTGCTGGCAGGATGAATCGATTCGCCACCCTGATGTTTTTTGTTTTTGCGGCGTTGCTAATTGGTCTTCCTGCCGCCCGCGCGCAGCAGTCTTCTGAAAATAATCCTCCCGCCGGAAATGCGCAGAACGGCAAAAAACTTTTCATGAGCGACGGCTGCTATGAGTGTCACGGCCAGCAAGGCCAGGGCGCGGCGCAGACCGGCGCTGCGCGCATCGGCCCTCCGCAACTTTCCTACGATGGATTTCAGACTTACATTCGAAGTCCTAAGAATCAAATGCCGCCCTACACCGTCAAAGCGCTCCCGGACCAGGACTTGGCCGATATCTACGCGTACCTGAAATCCATTCCCATGCCTCCCAAAGGCAAAGACATTCCGCTCTTGAATAAATGATCGTGTCGCAAGGAACGGGACGTTTGTTTGAATATTTCCAGAAGATTTCAGCCAAACGCCTATGACGCCTTCCATCCTTACCTCTGAGCATAAAGACAGATCGCTCTGGAAATTAGGCGGCTTGACGTTCTGGGAGCTTGCCCGAATTGTCCTGCGCGAAATTCAAGGGCACGAATTGCTCGAGCGGGCTTCCGGGCTGGCCTTTGATTTCCTGCTCGCCCTTTTCCCATTGTTCTTTATATTGCTGGCTGGATTTGGATTGTTTGCGTCTTACAGCCTTCAATTGCGGACGGACCTGCTGGCATACTTTGCCGATCTTCTTCCCACGATGGCCTTTCAACTGTTGAACAGGACGGCGGGAGAACTCGCCGCGAACATTAGCGGTGAAAAGTTAATCGTCGAGTTAATTGTGGGACTGTGGCTGATTTCGGGAGGAGTGTCGTCGATCATTTCGTCGTTGAACGCGGCGTTTCGTATCCAGGAGTCGCGGAGTTGGTTGAAAGTGAAGGCCATCGCGCTGGCCCTGGCCCTGGGGATATCGATTTTAATTCTGTGGGCGATGTGCATTGTTCTGGTGAGCGAGGATTTCGTCGTATGGATCGCGAGAGAGATTCAGATGGCCACTGTCATGATTGTGCTGTGGAAGGCGCTGCAATGGCCTACCGCGCTGTTGTTTGTAATCTTTGCGTATGCGCTGATCTATAATTTTGGACCCGACAGGAAAGAGGAGCATTGGCACTGGATCACGCCGGGTTCGGTCTTTGCCGCGTTTTTGTGGCTGGCTGCGTCGGTGGGATTCCGCTTTTATTTGAAATTTGTTAATAATTACACCGTGATCTTTGGGTCGCTCGGAGCAGCCGTCATTTTGCTCGTTTGGCTGTACGCCACCGGTCTGGCCTTCCTGATCGGAGGCGAAATCAACGCCAACATCGAGCGCGCGGCGGTGGGAAAGCCGGACATGAATTGAAGTGGTTCGCTCGTACCCCCGAAGATTTGTTCTTCTCTGTGACCTCTGTGTTCTCTGTGTTAAAAGCTTTTGAATTTGCGCGCGACTCGAAGACTGTAAAATCTTTTAACACAGAGTGCACAGAGGCAGGACCCGACGCGGAAACGTCATCGATTCTCGACGAAGATGGTGTAAAACAGGTCCACGGTGACGGATATGAACGCTTGGAACAAATGGTGGACGCGCCCGCAAACGCTTCTGTTGCGGAAGGCGCTTTTCCAAATTCACCTGTGGACTGGAATTGGCCTCGGCCTTTACGTTTTGCTCATGAGCGTTACGGGTTCCGCATTGGTTTTCCGGCGCGAAATGGCCAGAGCACTTGCGCGCGATACGCACATTGCCGTTGGGCCTGGCACTCGGATGTCCGAGGACGAACTGAAGCAAGTTGCCGGGCGCGCCTATCCCGACTATGAAGTCACCCGCGTCTGGCTGCGAAAAAATCCCGACCAGGCCGTCGAGATTTGGCTGGAGCGCCGCGGCAAGAGAATGGAGCGCCTGTTCAATCCCTACACGGGCGCCGATCTGGGCGATTCGCTGCGAATCGGATTTCGTTTTGTCCTGTGGCTCGTGGATCTGCACGACAATCTTCTGGGCGGGCAGACCGGCCGCCTGATCAACGCCGCCGGGGGAATCTTCACGTTGCTCCTTGGCCTGACGGGCGCCATCATTTGGTGGCCGGGGATCGATACCTGGATTCGCAGCCTCAGCTTCCGGTGGAAAACAAATCCCAAAGGATTTAACTGGACGCTGCACAGCGCACTTGGATTTTGGACCTTCGCATTCTTTTTCATGTGGGCGATCTCCGGAGTTTATCTTTCGATTCCGGGAAAGTTCAACGCTGTTGTGGATTTCCTCGAGCCGCTCAATCCATCCAGCAGAAATTTACGCTTTGGAGATCAGGTTTTGTTCTGGGTCGCGCAATTGCATTTTGGGCGGTTCGCCGGCTTTTGGGTGAAAATTATTTGGACGATTGTAGGGCTCGTGCCGGCGGCATTGTTCCTTACAGGCACGCTGATGTGGTGGAAGCGAGTGCTTAAGCCATGGATGGTTCGAAAGGCGATTGTTTCGCCGGGGATGCACAAGATTGACGTGGCGGCTCGCTCCGAAAATTAAGCGCTCTGGCGGGAATGGATACTCTTCTCTGTGTTCTATGTGGTGAATGGTTTTACGACGTGCGAGCTGGGCAAGTATTCAAAGGCATTTAACACAGAGAACACAGAGAAAAACTGGAGAAAAACTAGAGTCGAGGCTTTAGGTTTTCACCAGTCACAAATCACCAGTCACCGCTTCACCGCAACTGCACGAGCGATTCCGGCGACGACGGCGGCGTGGCGACCGGCTTCAGCGTCTGCGGTCCGCGCCAGTTGTCCACTACGGCAATCTGCTGCACGCAGGAAACCGTGCACAGCGGCGCGCAATGTTTTTTCGTGAAATATTCGCGGCGCAGATCTTCGGTCGTGTATTTTTCCAGCGGAATCCCGGGATAGCCTCGCTGCTGCGAGCACCAGTGCACGAGCCCGTCCTCGCAGATGTAGAGGTAGCGCGAGCCGGAGCGGCACCGCCAGTCGTTCGTTTTGCCTTTGGCGATGTTGTGCTGAAAACCGTTGATGCGCGAAAATCCGCGCTTGCCCATACCCATGATTTCTTCAAAGATTTCAATCTCGCGCCCGCCAAGGGGCTTCAGTTGTCCCTGGCCGTCGTGCAGAATTCCCACGGTGCTGGTGAAGCCCAGTTCCTGGGCGCGGCGCGCAACTTGCAGGGCGTCTTCCGGATTTTTCACGCCGCTGCCCAAAACGGAATTGATGTTCACCTGAAACACGGCGTGGTCGGCAAGCAGCTTCAATTTCTGATCGAGCACCTTGAGGCTTTTCATGGACACTTCGTCGGGCTTGGCGTTGTCGATGCTGATCTGCAGATATTCCAGGCCCGCGCGATTGAGCCGCTCGATACGTTCGGCGGTGAGCAGGTAACCGTTCGTGATCATTCCGGAAAGGATTCCGTTTTTGCGCATGCGCGCGATGATCACGTCGAGTTCAGGATGCAGCAAAGGTTCGCCGCCGCTGATCGTGACAACCGAGGTGCCAAGCACGCCCAGGCGGTCGATCCGGCGAATCATTTCCGCGGTGTCCACGGGCTTTGAGAAATCGTCAAATTCGTTGCAATAGGTGCAGGCCAGATTGCAGCGCCGCGTCGGAATGATATGCACGAGCAGCGGATGACGGG
>PMOP01000095.1 GCA_003161495.1 Acidobacteriota bacterium
GACGGGAGAGTTTCCTTTGACACCGCCATGGCGCGCCTGGCGGCGGATATGTAACGCGAGTATTGTTACCCGTAGCACAGGCACTCTTGCCTGTGCGGTTTTGAAAGGTGCCGCTACATCTGGGCTCCCGCTACGGGCTGTCTGCCAGGATTCGGTTCATTCGCAATTGCGAAAACCGCACAGGCAAGAGTGCCTGTGCTACTTCGGGGCGGAGCACACGCGTGTTTTGGCATGGCACGGGATTTACTCTTCCAAACACGAAACTGCCGTATTGATTGACTCTGGTCTCGATTCCAGTAAGATGAACGTACCCCTTCAAGACATTGTTTGGCCCGGGTCAGTGCATCGCACTGCATTTGTGTGTGTAGTCTCCGCCAAGTAATGGTCTTCATCCTGAAAATTTCCCCGCATTAGGCTAGTGATTGGGCCTGATGCAAAATTTGGAACCGTGCAACATCTTCCGCCAACTCGCCCCTCTCCGAGCTGCGACTTCTAGTTGAGGGAGTATGAGCGATGAATCAAAAAGGTCGGGGATTACAAGCCACAACCGCTGCAGCAAAGGGTTCGATGGCTTCCCAAGGCAGACCGTCTACCAGCCAGAAATCCAAACTGTTTGACAGTTCCTTTGTCGGTACGGCCCAACAGGCGGTCGAGTTTATTACCAACATTCTCGAGTCTTCCACCGAATACTCCGTGATTGCCAAGGATCTGGAGGGGAACATACTTCTTTGGAACGAAGGCGCGCGACGCCTTTATGGGTATGAGCCCGACGAAGTTGTGGGAAAAGCAAATTCCACGATACTCCACGTGCCCGAGGACGTAGCCGCCGGTGTCCCAAATCAAATCATGCTGACGGCGCTCGAAAAAGGAAAATGGGAAGGGCCGCTTGCGCGCCAGCGAAAAAACGGCGACCAATTCACGGCGCGCGTGGTGATCACTCCACGCCGCGATGTCTCGGGCAAAGCGATTGGCTTTCTTCTGATCTCGAACGACATCTCGGATGAAATCCGTCTGACCCAGTATTCCCGAAGCCTCATTGAAGCCAGCGTGGACCCCCTAGTGACCATCAGCCCGGAAGGAAAAATCACCGACGTGAACGAGGCGACGATAAAGGTCACAGGAGCCCTTCGCGAAGAACTCATCGGCACTGACTTCGCCAATTTTTTTACGGAACCGGAAAAAGCTCGCGAGGGCTACCAGCGCGTTTTCTCGGAAGGACAGGTCACAGATTACCCGCTCACAATTCGGCACGTCGATGGTCGCCTGACGGAAGTGCTCTATAACGCCTCGGTTTACAAGGATGCCAAAAGCAATGTGCTGGGGGTTTTCGCCGCCGCGCGGAATATTACTGGACGCAAGAAAGCCGAAGAGAAGTTTCGGGGTTTGCTCGAATCGGCCCCCGACGCGGTCGTTATTGTTAACAAGGAGGGGCGGATCACACTCGTGAATGCCCAGACCGAAAAGCTTTTCGGTTATAAACGCCAGGAGTTGCTCGACCAGCCTGTCGAAATGATTGTCCCTCAGCGCTTTCGTGGCGCGCACCCCGGACATCGGGGCGGCTTCTTCGCCAAACCTGCCACGCGTTCCATGGGAGCGGGCCTGGAACTTTACGGGCAGCGCAAGGACGGAAGCGAGTTCCCAGTGGAGATCAGCTTGAGCCCGCTGGAAACAGAAGAGGGCATGCTGGTCTCCAGCTCCATCCGCGACATCACGGCGCAGAAGCAGGCCTCCCAGTACTCGCGCAGCCTGATTGAGGCCAGCCTGGACCCGCTGGTCACAATAAGTCCGGAAGGAAAAATCACAGACGTCAACGAGGCCACCGCCAAAATCACGGGCGTGCGCCGCGAGGAGCTCATTGGCACGGACTTTGCAAAATATTTTACCGAACCGGAAAAAGGCCGCGAGGGCTACCAGCAGACGTTCGCCAAGGGATTCGTCACCGACTACCCTTTGACGATTCGTAACAGGGACGGGCGGCTGTTCCATGTCCTCTACAACGCTTCCGTTTATCGGGATGTGAATAATAACGTCCTGGGCGTGTTTGCCGCCGCGCGTGATATTACGCCGCTCAAAAAGGCGGAGTTGGAATTAGCCGATCAACGCACGCGGGAGCTGGAACGGCTCGCTGAGCTCGAGAGGTTTCAAAAACTTACCGTGGGCCGCGAGTTGAAAATGATCGAGTTGAAAAAAGAAGTGGAGGAACTTAAGCGGCAGCTCACGGACCGGCCCGTGCCCGCGTGAATATGATGAGCGGTCCAACCCCACATTATCATTTGCAGGAAGCACGACCGGACCCCGAGCCCGAATCGAGTGCGATCGAGAATGCGCGACGCGCGACGCTGAACATTCTGGAGGATTTCGCCGCGGAAAAGTGCGAGCTGGAGAGCGGTCAACGCGCGACTCTGAACATACTCGAGGATTTCGATGCCGAGAAAAAGCGCATGGCCGGAGCTGAGCGTGCCGTGCTGAATATTCTCGAAGACTTCGCGTCCGAGAAATCGCAGCTCGAAGAATTCCAGCATTCCTTTCTGAATATTCTTGAAGATTTTTCCCAGGAAAAAAACCGGCTCGAAGGCACACAGCGCGCGGTATTGAACATTCTCGAGGATTTTGAAGGGGAAAAAGCGAACGTGGAGCTGGTGAATGAACGACTCGAAAATGAAATCCGCGATCGCAAGCACATCGAGGTGGAAATGCAACGAACGAACATGGAACTAAGCGCAGCCAATAAGGAACTGGAAGCTTTTTCCTATTCCGTTTCTCACGATTTGCGAACGCCACTCCGCAGCATTGACGGATTCAGCCAGGCGTTGCTGGAGGATTGCGCCGATAAGCTGGACGCCACCGCGATGGATTACCTGCATCGCGTGCGCAGCGCTGCACAACGCATGGCCACCTTGATCGACGATATGCTCAATCTCTCCCGCGTGACCCGGTGTGAATTGCGCCGCGAATCGCTCGATCTGAGCGCCATCGCGAAATCGATCGCGTCGGAGCTTCAGGAAGCGGAACCGGAGCGGCGCGTGGAGTTCGCCATCGAAGACGGCTTGACGGCCGTAGCCGATCCGCAGCTGATTCGCGTGGCGATGGAAAACCTGATCCGCAATTCCTGGAAGTACACCTCCGGCCACCCCACTGCCCGAATTGAATTCGGCAGAAGCGACGCGAACGTCAAGGATTGTTTTTTTGTCGGAGACGATGGCGCGGGGTTTGACCCGCGCTATGCGGCCCGTCTTTTCGGGGCCTTCCAGCGCCTGCATACGGCGAAAGAGTTTCCCGGGACGGGCGTTGGCCTCGCCACTGTGCATCGAATCATTCACAGGCATGGCGGAGAGATTTGGGCAATTGGAGCGGTTGAAAAAGGCGCCACGTTCTATTTTACCTTGCGATGAATTTGACGATGTTGGGAGGAAATAAGCATGGAAACAAAAACGATTCTCCTGGTGGAAGACAACGCGGACGATGAGGCTCTCACCTTTCGCGCGCTAATGAAAAACAACATCAGCAATCAACTCGTCGTCGCGCGTGACGGCGCTGAGGCGCTCGACTATTTGTTCGCGACCGGAAAATATTCCGGAAGGGACGTAAGTCTGGGCCCGCAGGTAGTCCTGCTGGACCTGAACCTGCCAAAAGTCAGCGGCCTGGAAGTATTGCGCCAGTTGCGGGCCAATGAACGCACAAAACTTCTTCCCGTGGTCATTCTGACTTCCTCCAACGAAGACCAGGACCGGCTCCAGGGGTACGACTCCGGCGCGAACAGCTATGTGCGCAAGCCCGTGGACTTCAATCAATTCGTTGAATCCGTGCGCCAGCTGGGTTTGTACTGGCTGATTCTCAACGAACAGCCTCCGGCCAGGAGATAACCATGGGGATTCCACTGCGCCTGCTGCTCATCGAAGATTCCGAAAATGACGCCGCCCTGCTGCTTCGCGAATTGCGGCGAGGCGACTATGACGTGCAGATGCAACGCGTGGATGAGGCTCCCGATTTGGAAGCTGCTTTTCAAAAGCAGAGCTGGGACCTGATCATCTCCGATTTTTCCATGCCGCATTTTTCCGGCCCCGATGCGTTGCGCATGCTGAAGTCCGCGGGGAGCGAGATCCCTTTCATTTTTGTTTCCGGAACGATTGGAGAAGAAACAGCCGTGGCGGCGCTTCGGGAAGGGGCCCAGGATTATTTGATGAAGACGAACCTGAAGCGGCTCGTTCCCGCGGTCCAGCGCGCGCTTCAGGAAGCCGAGGATCGAAAGCAGCGAAAAAAAATGGAACAGCAGGTGCAACTCCTTCAGAAATTCGAGGCCATCGGAAAATTAGCCGGCGGCATCGCGCACGATTTTAACAACGTGATCGGCGCGATTCTTGGATGGGCGGAAATGGGCTGCACGGAAGAGCCGCCGGGAACGGTTTCCCACGACCGCTTTCAGAAAATCCGTGACCAAGCCAATTGGGCCGCGAGGCTCACTTCCCAACTCCTTGCCTTTGCGCGCCGCCAGAGGCTGCAACCGCTGAAAACGGATCTCAACAATCTCGTGCTGGAGGGTGTAAGCCTCCTGCGCAGGGTGATCGGGGAGCATATCGAAGTTCGCGTGGTGACAGCGCCCGATCTGCGCGTCGTGATGATCGACCCCGCGCAAATCGAGCAAGTGCTGATGAATTTGTGCCTCAATGCGCGGGACGCCATGCCCAATGGCGGACGGCTCATCATCGAGACGCAAAACTTTGAGATCGACCAGGAATTCTGCCGCGTGCATTCCTACGCAAGAACGGGAAGTTTTGATCTGTTGTCCGTGTCGGACACGGGCGTCGGGATGGACGCAGCAACGGCCGAGCGCGTCTTCGAGCCTTTCTTTACGACCAAGGAAACCGGCAAAGGCACGGGCCTCGGCCTGGCCACGGTGTATGGCATCGTCAAGCAGCACGATGGTTTCATTCATCTGTATAGTGAACCGGGAAAAGGGACCACATTCCGCATTTATCTTCCTGCCAGCAGCGGAGCAGCCAAGCCGCGCGAGCCGGAACGCGGTGAGCAAATCCTCAAGGGGACAGAGACGATTCTTCTTGCTGAGGATAACGAAGGCCTTCAGGAAGCGGCCGTGGAGATGCTGCAAAAGCTCGGCTATTGCGTCGTTGCGGCATCGAACGGAGCGGAAGCGGTTCAAATTTTTACGGAAAATCCCGGCAAGTTCGATCTGATCATTTTAGATGTGGTCATGCCCAAAGTGTCGGGGCCGGAGGCGTTATCGCAAATGATTGCGGTGCGTTCCGATTTGCGAGTTATTTTTTCCACCGGCTACACGGCGGAAGCGGCATCCCTGAATTCCCTTGCGGATCAAGGCGCTTCCTTCCTGCAGAAGCCTTACAGCATGAAAAACCTCGGCCAGGCTGTGCGGGGCTCCCTGGATCGCCCCCGAATTGCGTTTGTCCCGATCGCAGCCAGCGAAATACATTCTTAGCCTGCGGACTCTTGCCGTCGATCGGCGTCCTGGCGGCACAAAAAGAGCCAAAATGCGAAGGGCCGGCGCAATTGTCCGGCAACGCTGAGTATGCTATTCTTTTGCACTCAATTGTGCGGATTCCTCAGAAATGGAATCCGCTCCAGACGTTCCTCTCCGTGACGCGGTGTGGCGTCGATTTTCCTGTGACTCCGGAGTGCCTGATAAATCAACAGGCCAGAGTGACTCTGCAGTCGCCTCACCGGCCGTTGGGAAAACGACAAAAGGGAGAGATTGCGTACCGCAATGCCGACGAAACCAGCTACCGGCAAGATCACCGAGATTAAATTGGCGCATTCGCCGGATTCCGACGACGCCTTCATGTTTTACGGCCTGGCTACGCAGAAAGTGCGCACGCCCGGACTGAAATTTTCGCACGTGCTCGCCGATATTGAGACGCTCAATCAGGCCGCTCGCCAGGAAATTTACGATGTAACGGCGTTCAGCTTCGGGGCCTACCCATACTTGCGCGACAAATATGTGCTGCTGGATTGCGGTGCGAGCTTTGGCGAGGGCTACGGCCCGATTGTCGTCTCCCAGCACCCGATGAAGCGGGAAGAACTTCGGAAATGCAGGATTGCCGTGCCTGGACTGCAAACCTCGGCTTATCTGGCGCTGCGTCTTTACGAGCCGCAGGTCGAGCCGGTGGTCATGGCCTTCGATCATATTCTGGATGCGGTGAAGAATTCCGTGGTCGAAGCGGGTTTATTGATCCACGAAGGACAGCTTTATTTTTCACAGATGGGCATGCACAAAGTCGTCGACCTCGGGCAGTGGTGGATTGAACAGACGGGGCTCCCGCTTCCGCTTGGCGGCAATGCGGTGCGGCGCACCCTGGGGCGCACCACTGGGTTGCAGATCGGGCGGGCCATCCGCGAGAGCGTTTCTTTCGCTCTGGAGCATCGCGAAGCGGCCGTGAATTACGCGATGCAATTCGCGCGCGACATGGATCCGGAGCTCGCCGATAAATTTATCGGCATGTACGTCAATAAATGG